>JALZWN010000083.1 GCA_023300235.1 Mariniblastus sp. | reverse complement strand
GGCGATCATAACATCGACTGCAAGATCGACGGCATCGGCGCGATGGGGCTGAAGTCAGAGTTTGTTCGCAAGGTGTGATTCACTGCGAGACCGGCCTGCGGATGAGGACGCGTCCCGAAGAGTTGAGCTAGGTCACTGTCGTCATCGCGGCCTTTGACGGCAGTTGCTTCCAGAAGCGTCTCGGCTTCTTCGCTTGGGAATTCTTCTGCTGAGAATTCTTTTGGTTGAATCTGAGTTAGGTCGCTTTTGTCATCGCACCGTTAACACAGTTAGCTCGTCGTTCGTTCATGTCGAGAATAGCTAAACGATACGCTGAAAATGATCCGTTCGGAAAACACGGGTTCTTACAGCTGTTTTTGAAGTGAGGTGCACTAAAAAAACTTTAAAATCTGGGGCTTCGGGGAATTTAGTGGCAAGCAGTTGCCGCCAGGGGGTCACTAGACAATCCTGTTAGTGCCCAAAGGTCTGGACTCTTCCTTTTTGGCCCCGCGTAGCGACTAGAATTTCAGGACCAAGGGTCTGGCAGTTTTCCTAGCCCAGCCTAAGAATAGAATATTCGCAGGGCTGGGTTCTCCTACGAACCAGAGGACCAACGGTCCGGCCGTTTGCTACGCGGGATCGCCCAACTGCCAGGCCGTTGGCCCTAGGAATCATTTGGCAATGATTTACCCAGCCCTGCAGAACCTTTGGTTCTTTTGGCTAGGCTAGGCAAACGGCTAGCCCCTTGGGCCGATGATCAACCAAGGTTGCTGCTGAATTTGCTTTTCCATCGCCTTCAAAAGCGGCCCATCGATAGAAGAACCAGAAACCGCTAAACCGCTCCGCTAATCAACCACTAAATTACCGGAAGGGCCAAAAATCTGACTTCACCTGTAAGACCCGCTGTTTGCCCCAGTAATTTGCTTTCGTGCGGTGCCCCTAGACGCTGCCTGCGGTTTTTCTTCGTTAATTTTGCTCAGGTTATCGACAATCGTGATAGGTGAAAGTAACCTCTCGCCACCCAAATTTTCATACCCGCCTCCGAAAGGTTCTGGCCGTGTTTCATCGCTTCGCTGGACTTAAGATCATTCTGCTTTTTCTAATGTTAGTTGGGCTGGCAAACGCTGGGTTCACTCAAGGTGTTAGTGCGACGCCAAGCGAGGAAGCCTTGCCTGCGACCACGAAGCAGTCAACCGCGACCACGAAGCAGTTAACCGCGACCACGAAGCAGTCAACCGCGACCACGAAGCAGTTAGAAGCTGACACAGACATCGACAAAGCTGCCAAAGAAAATGTCCAGGCCGTTGTTGCCGCTACCGAGTTGAACCGCGCTACGATTTCATCCAAGAGTGTTGAGCTTGAGCAACTTGAAGCGGCAATCAACGCGGTTGAAGAACGCTCGGTCGCAGCAAAAGAAGAATTCAAAAAGCTTCAAGCGGAACCGGGCATCGAAGTCGACACAAAGCTCAATGATGAGACAATCACGGTCCGTCTTCAAGAGTACAAAGCCCAGGTCGATTCTCTTACGGCTGAGCTAAAAGTAAATGAAGACGCAAGTGCCGCTCGTAACTCGCGCACTCAGGATTCGGAAACGTTAGTGCTCGCCAAGCAACGTGTAGCGGAACTAAAGAAACAGTTGTCCGAGGTCGCGGAGGCATCCTCCGTCGCTTCGCAGGCTGCTCGGCAAAAACTTGAATCTGATTTGGCGGTGGCCGAACTGGACCTGGCGATTTTGCAAGCACAAGGTCGCCGGGACGAGGCAGAGCGGCAAGTTGGTTTACTCAACCTTCAACATGATTTGATCGAATTAAAGCTTGAGCGATTTGAAAAGGTTCAGAAGCAGCTAGAAGCGGTGCAACGCCGGCGTTTGACGTCTGAAGCCGAACAGGATTATCTCGAGTTGGTAAAACTGCAAGCGACTGCCGAAAAGGCAAAGTCGTTGTTGCTGCCTAGCTATGAACTAAATGCTGGAATCGCGAAAGACGCCCTGGACGTCGAAAAGCAAGTCGCCACAACCAAAGACAACGCGGACAAACTGCAAGACAAAGTAAACCAGCTGAACGCGAATTTTCGAAATGCAGAACTGAGAGTCAACAAGATCGGATTGACTGGCTCGGTCGGTGCCCTGCTCAGAAAACGTCGCACCGAACTGCTCGACACGACTGGCTTTGACAGCTTCAATGAGGATGCGAAGTCGCAGATAGACGAACTTCAATACAAACTGTTTGACCTAGACCAGCAGTATCAAGATCTTACTAGCGAAGTCATCCTTGCGGAAATCGAGGAAGACAATCGGCCGATCGCGGCGGATGCAAGTGAGGCGTTGTCTGACGAAATTCAGCAGATCATCGAAACTCGCAAAAGACAATTGACGGCCCATAAGGCCAGTTTGGATCGGTTGCTGCCGCGTTTACTAGACGTGCAGCAGTTCGATGCTTCGCGACGTCAAACGACAGCCAAGTTCCGCGAGTACATCAACGAGCGAATTTTATGGATCCGTAGTAACGATATTCTATTTTCTGAAGTTGCTTTGGATGAATCGGATACGTCCGTTTTCAAGGCAGAAAAATGGGCCGCTGCTGGCCAGCAAGTGCTCAAGTCATTTGGGGTCTCTGGAGAATCGCCGGCGGCTCAGTACTTCCGGCTTCCATTAATCGTGCTGGGGCTACTGGTTTGTTTTGTCTTGATTCTAAGTAAATCAAGAATGCGAAAAGAAGTCGACGAACTGGGGGTGGAAGCCGCGCGAGGTTCTTGCGTTTCGTTTTGGCCAACGGTTCGAGCGTTATTCTTTACGATCTTGGGGGCGGTCGGTTGGCCGCTAATCCCTTTGATTTTTGGAATCGCGATACTGTATGCACCACTCAAGGGAAGTGTTCTGTTTTATGCAGTCGGACGGTCCCTAATCTTAGCCAGCTTGTTCGCGATACCGGTAGAGGTTCTGCGGCGGATCATGCGTCCGCAAGGCATCGGGAAAATGCACTTCGAATGGGCGGACGATAGTGTCATCAAGCTGAAACAAAATTTGAGCTGGGCCGTGCTGCCAGGGGCATTGATTGTTTTTTCGGTTAGCTTGCTTCACAACTTGGATTTATCGCATCGAGTCGACATGCTCGAGCGGATCCTATTCGTTGGTGGCATGTTGTTCGCAGCTTACTTTCTTCATCGGACCTGCAACGCAAAGACGGGGGTGTTTAGTGGCTATCTCCGATCCAACGAAAAGTCTTGGGCCAACCAAACTGCCGGGCTCTGGGTTGGGGGGATCCTGCTGGTACCGTTGACCTTGGCATTTCTGGCGTTTTGGGGCTTCTACTACACGGCACTCAATCTAGCGGAATGTGCTTACGCAACGCTGGTGTTTGGTTTGATCGTAGAAACGATCCGTGGATTGGCTCGCCGGTTTATTTTGGTGCGACGAAGAAAGGCGTTTATCCAAACCGCCAAACGTAAACAACAAGCTCGAATCGAAGCTGCTCAGTTGAAGCGTGAAGAGGAACGAAAGGCAGCAATTGCAGCTGCCGAGGAAGATGGCACGCAGGTGCCCGACGTCTCTGCCGCACCTGCGGAATCGATCGAAGCCCTTACAGAGATCCAGCCCGAGGAAATCGAAGAGAATACCCAACAGGCTTATAAGCTGATTTCGATGTTGTTATGGTTGGTTTGGGCGGTTGGGATTTGGATGATTTGGACAGACGTTTTGCCGGCTTTGAAAGCCCTGGATGACTACACGTTGTGGCCAAATCAAGTCGTAGAAAGTGGCTTTGAGTCTCCGTCAGTGTCCGCAAGTGGAGAAGTCGCCGATGGGGACTCAACTACGGATGCCCCAAGCGTCACGCCAATGGTTGGGATGCCAGCGAGTTCTGATGTCGTGTCTGAACCCATCAATCGAATTACGGTCCGCGACTTATTGTTGTTTATTGTGATTTCGATCGTGACCTGGGTCGCTGCCACTAATTTGCCCAACGCCTTTGAAATCGTATTCCTTGACGAGCTACCTTTTGATCGTTCGTTTAGGTACGCACTCAAATCGCTGACCAGTTACGCGATCGTAGTGGTTGGTGTCGTGCTGGCATTCCGAGCCCTATCGATCGGCTGGTCAAACGTGCAGTGGCTGGCGACGGCGTTAACGTTCGGGTTGGCGTTCGGGCTACAAGAGATTTTCGCAAACTTCGTGGCTGGGATCATCTTGATGTTTGAACGTCCGATGCGAATTGGCGATCTGATTACGGTTGATCAATTCACAGGCGTCGTCACCAAAATTCGAACCCGTGCGACAACGATCGTAAATTGGGATCGTAAAGAATACGTCATCCCAAATAAAGATTTCATCACTGGACGGCTCGTCAACTGGACGTTGAGCGATGCGATCAACCGAATTGAGTTTACCGTTGGGATTGCTTATGGCTCGGACGTTGAACTCGCCAAAAGCACTTTATACAACCTGTTGAAGAAGCATCCAAAAGTGGTTGATGAACCGGCCAGCCAAGTCGTCTTTAATGAGTTTGGTGAAAGTTCATTGAACCTAGTGGTGAAGTGCTTTATTGGCGACGTTGATAGTCGGGCAAGCGTCACTGATTCTTTGCATACGCAGATCAACCAAGCATTTAACGAAGCCGGAATTGAAATCTCGTTCCCTCAGCGGGATTTGAATCTGCGAAGCATTGATGCCGCCACAGTAGACGCAATCGCTGCCATGGCCAACAGAGACAAGTAATCCGTATGTTCAACACGGTTGGACAGGTAGCGAGCGTTTTCAGGTCGGTTTTGCATTCCAGCACAAGGATATGCCAGAAATCAGCTAATTCATTTTTTGGCTGTAAGACATCGTTCTGAGGTCGGTATTCCATGATGTAAGCGGCGAAAGTCGCTTTTGAACAAACCAACTTCAAAACGATTGAGTCAAAAATGAACACTGCGGCAAATAAGGCAACGGGCGGTATGGACAAGCGAATCGCATGGAGCTTGTTGATGATCCGCGCCGGAATCGCAACGGTATTTTTAATGTGGACGATCGACAAGTTCATCAACCCTGGCCACGCAGCGGCGGTCTTCAAAAAGTTCTACATGATTCCGTCACTTAGCAACGTTGCTGCTTATGTCATCGGTGGCATGCAAATGGTGATCATCTTGGCATTCCTCGCAGGGTATTTAAGGACATGGACCTATGGAATTGTTTTGGGGCTGCACGCCATCTCAACTTTCAGCTCGTGGGGTAAGTACATCGATCCTTGGACTTATCCGAACCTGTTGTTCTTTGCTGCCATTCCAATGCTCGCCGCTTGTGTCGCACTGTGGTTGTTGCGAGACCTGGACACCTACAGTGTCGACGCGTTGTTGACAAAGAAGCCCGCGAGCAGCAAACCAACGGCAGATACGGAGTTCTTTAACAAAAAAGACACTACTGTCTCAAGAGCTGTCAAGCTGACCACTTCTAGTATTCGCTAGAAGACGACGTTAAGCCAACGTTAAGCCAACGTTTGAAAATCGACGCGACAAGCACCTCTTTGCTCGTTGTTTGACTTCTCCAGAAGTGATGACAAAGCACGCTTCATAGATCAACGTCATGCGGCGCTGAGAACATCTCACCAATCATTGGTTGAGTTGAAACCAATGTCCAAGCGGACCGCTTCCTTTGCCAATTGCCAGAGAATGCCGAAGCGATTCAGTGACAAAGTTCTTCGCTGCGATTGTGGCTGCGTAGCTGTCTAACCCCAGCGCTAAATTTGCAGCAATGGCCGCCGAAAGTGTGCAACCAGATCCATGCGTGTTTTTCGTTTCAATTCGTTCTGTTGCGATGACTTCACAGGAATTGCCGTCACTCCAGACGTCGGCGGCATTTGGGTTGTCAGCCAAAGCACCGCCTTTGATTAAAACGTTGCTTGGGCCAAGCGAACAAAGCCTTTCAGCCGCGATCTTCATATCGTTGATCGATTTAATTGAGTCGCCCGTCAAAATCTGAGCTTCATAGATGTTCGGTGTTAGCACGTCTGCGAGGGGTAACACTTGGGTGCGAAGTATTTCAATCGCTGCGTCATCGATTAGCTTGTCTCCGGACCGGGAAACCATTACTGGATCAATGATCAGATTGGCCAACGGTTGCTCGCGCAAACGATCGGCGATGGCTGACATGATTTGCCCGTTAAGCAACATGCCTAGCTTTGTGCTTTTGACTTGGAAGTCGTTGGTTACCGCTTCGATTTGGGCAATCACGGATTCCGGCGACAAGGCATCGACTCGCGATACGCCCGTTGTATTTTGTGCAGTAACGCATGTTAGCGCAGATGTGCCGTGTACCCGATGGAACGAGAACGTTCGCAGGTCGGCTTGAATTCCAGCGCCACCACCGCTGTCCGAACCGGCTATGGTGAGGGCGATTGGGATTTTGGAATGGTTGGGTTGTTTCATAGTATGCCTTACGCTGATCTACGACGGTGGTGAAACTTATCAAGCCACTTCGCCTTAGGCTGGATCGCACTTCATATTCTTTAAAGAATCGACGGCTACGATCGGTTCGCTTCTGCTGCAGTTCGCTCGGCCGCTCGGCAAATGTTGCGAAGCATCCCGTGGAACACAAACTCGTGGAGCGGAAACAGCGAGTACCAGTACACGATTCCAAACAATCCAACGGGATCGAAGATCGCTGTCTGCCGGACGGTTGTAACGCCGTCTTTTTCAGAGACTTCGAACTCCAGCCACGCTCTACCGGGAACTTTCATCTCAGCCGCTAGGCGAAGGATCTTATTGTCGACGACCTCTTCGACTCGCCAAAAGTCAACGGTGTCTCCCGCGCGAACGTTATCTGGATCGCGGCGGCCTCTACGGATGCCAACGCCACCAACGCACAGGTCCATGAAGCCGCGAATCTTCCAGAGCCAATTCCCATAGTACCAGCCTGTTTTGCCGCCGATGCGTCGGATGGGAGTGAAGGCTTCTGCTGCCGAAAGTTCGACGGTTCGAGTTCTTGAGTCAACTAACCGCGATCCAAAGCGAACGCCACCCCAGCTTTTTTCATCGCCGCCAGCGGAGCACGCGTCCGACCAGCGTGTTTCCGCAAACGAATTGTCTTCGTGGACGAGTGCTCGGGCGATCGCTTCGTCAACCGTTCGAGGAACGACGGAGAAGCCTTCGGTGGCTTTGTTGTCTGTCACTAAGGTTGGATTGCGCAGGCTGTCGACAAGTTTTCGGCCAACTCGAGAGTACAAAGGCGTCACTAAGCCCAGCCATAAACTTGATAGATAAGGCGTTAAAAACGGGACCGGAACCATTAGCCGTCGCAGCTTACGTTGCTTCGCGTACCGACGCATTATCTCGCCGTAGGAGACTTGCTCGGGACCACCGATTTCGTATGTTTGAGATTTGTCGATTGGACATTCTAAGGCTTCGACCAAGTAACGCAGCACGTCTTCGATCGAAATCGGTTGAGCGAGAACCCGGACCCATTTGGGGCACACCATCACCGGTAAGCGTTCAACCAGAGCACGAATCATCTCAAAGGAAAGACTGCCCGAACCAATGATGATTGAGGCTCGGAGTTCAACGACGGGTGCAGTTGAGGTGCGGAGGATGTTGCCGATTTCTTGTCGGCTGCGCAGGTGCTTTGAAAGTTTGTCGGATGAGTCCCCCAATCCGCCAAGGTAGACGATGCGTTTGACGTTTTGGCTTGAGCAAGCTTTGGCAAAGTTTTCGGCCGCTAGGCGATCGGTTTGTTCAAAGTCCTCATTGGCGCCCATCGAGTGGATGAAGTAGTACGCGGTGTCGATGCCGGTCAGGGCTTGCTCCAGGGAAGCGATATCCAAAGCGGACCCTATCGCAACTTCGACACCGTCGCGGGAGAGACTCTTCTTGGTTGTGGCGCGCCGAGTAAGACAGCGGACTTGGTGTTTTGCATCGATCAACAATGGCAGTAGTCGTCCACCGACGTAACCGGTCGCCCCCGTCAACAGTACTTTTGCCACTTTATGCTTCCAATGCTAGTGAGAGGGGTTGGTGAGGCAGTTAGTTTCGCCCAACTCACAGCTAACCGCATCAAACGTGTTGTTTCAACCTTGAAGTCCAATAAAAAGGCTTTTAGTGGCTAAGCCGCGGGAGGATTGCAGGTAGGCCATTTTGTCGCTGTTAAAGTTGCTACAACTGGAACGGACAGGTAATTGTGGAAATAGGTAGGCGGCGAGGGCAGTTTGGATGTTATGCGAATTGCATTAGTGCAGTCGTTGAACACAAGGCGTGTGCTGAAAAAAAACGCAACAGGTTCCTTTTTATTGAGACTTTTTAATGACTTACGGTCGAGCACGATTATGGCTGGGGGTGAGTGGCGTAGGATCACTGGTTGTGATCGCGACGGCACTGTTGGCCATGGATTTGCCCAAAAATCTGCTAACGACCAGCCCTACGTTTGGGCTTGAGCAACTGCTGCAATTGGCACTTGTAGTCGGAACGTTTGCACTTTGGTCGACCCCCTTCGATTTTCTTGGCGGCTACATGCTTCCCAAGAAATACGGCAAGCCGGCTCCGAGCTTCAGGGCGTGGCTTTCAGGTTACGTTGCCGCAACGCTTGCCCAAGCGGCTTGCTTTGTCTTGGTGGGCTGTTTGATCGTAGTGTTGAGTCAGCAGTTCGGCGTGATCGGCAGTGTGGTCGCCGTAGGCCTGGGGATTTTAGGGTGTACCATTGTCCGCAACTATGCCGTACTCAGTCGGAAGTCAAAGTCGCCTGAGTCGTCGCAGAAATTGCTTGAAGCGATCACCGCGATTCAGTCTTGGCAAACGTTTGT
>JALZWN010000082.1 GCA_023300235.1 Mariniblastus sp. | reverse complement strand
GTCACCTACATGCCAAGCAAAGAAAAAGATTTGACCAATTGATCGAAAGTAACAAACCACTGGCGAAAAATAGCCGCTCGGCCAAAACCATTGTTTTGTCGCTTGGAACAACCATTGCTTCTTTAGGATCAATATTACTTGGCATGGTCCTCTCAAGAGTATTGTCAAAAGAGGAATGGGGAACCTACAGACAGACTACACTCGTTTTTATGTTGGTAGCTCCAATACTTGCGTTGGGAGTCTCTAAATCTCTATTCTATTTCCTGCCATCTAACGAAGATCGCAATCGCGGGATTCTTACTGAGAGCCTGATAATTGTAACGGCTGCTGGATTAGTTTTTTTCTTTTTCATGGTACTGGGAGGGAATGAATACATTGCGAATTCTTGGGGAAATCCAGCGTTAAAATCAACGCTTTTGATCATCGCACCAATTGCAATTTTTCAATTACTTTTAGGGTGTGCTGGTCCATGCTTTATTTCATCCGAAAAAGTATCCCTTGCTGCAATATTTACAGCATGCGCTAGAATTTCTATTGTCACATGTGTCATAGGAACAATTTTTTTTACGAAAGACGTTACTCATCTTGTTATCGCAAATGTTGTGGCCGTTGGAGTTTTTTCGTTTATCGCAGTTTTTCTTATGTTCTCCATTTGCAAAAATGGTCGCGCTTCCATTTCGGGTATGAAGTCTATTCTCATTTATGGCGTGCCGTTAGGAGTTGGCACGATGGTAACGACCTTGAGTCGCAACATAGATCGGTCCATGGTATCAGCCTACCGAACTACAGCTGAATATGCTGTTTTTGACAATGGAGCACTGGAAATCCCTTTAATTGCAATCGTCACTGGTTCGATGACAAGCATCTTGCTAGTGGATTATAAAAAGATGCTGGACAAGCCTGAACAGCGAATGCTAATCCTTCCGTTACTACATCGTGCGATGATCAAGAGTGGGACAATCCTTATTCCCACGATGGTTTTCCTATTGTTCCTAGCTCCAGATTTCATGGCATGTATTTGGGGAAATGAATATCGAGATAGTGCTACCGTATTTCGAGTCTATCTTTTGATGCTTCCTATTCGCACATTTGCTGTCGGAGCAATCGGATTAGCTGCCGGTAGAACATTTCAGCTAGCAATGATTCCTTTTTTGGCGTTATTTGCAAACGTGATTTTGAACTACTTTGCATTACACTTTATTGGCGTCGTAGGCTGTGCAATTGCTACAGTGTTGGTCGTCTATTTTATTAACGGGCTTGGCCGCGCCTGGATTGCAGCAGACGTCTTAGATTGTCGCATAAGGGAGCTTGTTCACTGGTCGGACGCAGCTAAGCTACTATGTGTCTCGCTAATTCCAATTCCCTGCCTAATGACCGTTACCTATCTTTTGGACGGGGCCAACAGCTTTCTTTTAGTCGCTGCCTCGGCTGGCGTATACTTCGCCGCAATCGGAATCCTTTTCGCGCGATTTGGACTTTTGAATTTTTCCACAACTATGAACCATTTGGTTCAAAAATTTGTTAAATGATTTCGCCCATGAATATTTTTGTCCTTTGCACTGGTAGATGTGGTTCGGTAACATTCTCCCAAGCGTGTCAATCAATAACGAATTTCACCGCCGATCACGAGTCACTTGCAATGCGTTTGGGTGATGCAAGATTGGACTACGCCAAAAACCATATTGAAATTGACAATCGGTTATCTTGGTACTTAGGAAAACTCGATCAGAAGTATGGCAACGATGCTTATTACGTGCATTTAAAACGAGATCCAAAAGCAGTAATTGACAGTTTCGTGAAACGGAAAGGGTTCGGAATCATGAAAGCTTTTGCTGATGGTTTAATTCGCCAACCTTCTCCAGATCTAAATGATACGCGACTCTTAGCCACCGAGATTGTCGAAGTAGGAACGTCCAACATTTGCCATTTCTTACAAGGCAAGAAGAATCAAATGGAAGTTCAGCTTGAAAACGTCAAGAATGATTTCCCAGAATTCTGGAACTGGATTGGGGCTGAAGGAGATCTGAACGCAGCAATGGAATGTTGGAATATGAAACATAATAAATCCAATGGCAACATAAAGAAAAGCTTCTTGGAAAAGGTTGTTCGAAAAATCAAAGGTGAGAAGTCTTAAATGATCAAACTTGTTAAACGATTTCAAAATTATTTGAAGCGTCAGACGCTAAAACTAGATGATATTCACGCTGGCATTTTATTAGACAACATCTTGTCACAGGGGCAATATTTCCCAACTACTGCTTCGTCGATTAACCTCCACTCAGTTGCCACTATCATTAACGACGTGATTATCAATCGTAGACAAAGCATTGTCGAATTTGGAGCAGGCCTATCTACACTCTGTTTAGCTCGTGTCGTACGAGACTTGAAGTTGAGCACTTCTATCGTTTCGGTCGACGACAATGAAGCTTGGCTGAGTTTAATGAAACAGCATTTACAAGCAGAAGGCCTCGAAGATTTCGTGACCTTTGTCTTTGCTCCTCTGACTGACTGTAAAGAGGCCAAAGAGGGGCTTAAGTGGTATGACCAACAGCCTGTAATTACAGCAGTCAAATCGAAATCAGCAGTCGATGTAGTAATTGTCGATGGACCGATGGCATATGATAAAGCCCGTTCATTATCCAGATATCCAGCGGCACTGATTGTCAAACCATACCTTGCAAACAACTACTCCATATTTCTAGATGACCTTCATCGTGATGGCGAAAAACTAATTGCGAAGTCGTGGGAAAAAGAATTAAATGCGAAGATTAAAAAAGTTAACTCCCAATTCTGGATGCTCAGTAAAGGCGATTCTTTCAATCCAGTTGTTTAATCACCTTAAGTTGTTGTAGTAAGTTGTCACTTAGAATCAAAATCCTCTACTTCCACCATGCAATCGGTATGGGCGGTGCGCCTAAAAGCCTATCGATTTTAATTCAAAGCTTAGACAAAACACGCTACGAGCCAATCGTCGTCATGCCTAAGCGAAAAGGCAATGATGACGTTAAAAAACTTTTTTTAGATGCTGGTGCAGAGGTCATTGAAGAGACTCATATGCGTCCGTTTAATGGTGTCAATGGTTGTCGGTGCGATTCATTTTCAGATCGAAAATATGCGGTTCTAGCGGCAATCCCTACTGCGTTGGCCAGTCGTAAATGGGTTCGAAAGCTCAAACCCGATCTCGTTCACTTGAACACTAGCGTCCTTCCCTTCGCTGGACTGGGGGCAAAACTTGCTGGTGTCGGCGCTCCGGTAGTGACTCATGTTCGTGAAAGCTTATTGCGAAGCTGGTGGGGCCGAATCCTAGCATTTTTCAATCGTCGATTCTCCGATTGGTACGTCGGAATAGATCAAAGTGGATTGGATACCATTGGCGATTTAACGAATCAAAGCATCGTCATTCACAATTCAGTGGACACAAGTGGCATCTCGATCGAAAAAAGTTCTGTCAATGAACTTAGAACTCAATTCAATTGCGATGATGAAACCGTAGTTTTTGGATCTATCTGTCGTATTATGTCGGCAAATGGAGTTTTACATTTTGCCGAATTTCTAGCAGAGTGGCAGTCGAAACTCCCTACGAATGTGCGTTTCGTTTTTTGCGGCTTTGATGATTCGAATATTGATTATGTAGAAAGTGCTCGCGCGGCAATCGAAAAAAGTGAGTGCGCTTTTGCAATGGACTTTACAAAGGATATTGGAAGCATACTTGGAGCCTCGGATGTAATCTTGGCGCCTTTTCTGACATCACACAGTTCGCGAGCGGTGATCGAAGGAGCTTCAATCGGAAAACCAGCTTTAGTTAGCGACCTTCCAAATCTTCGAGAACAAATTTCCCTCAATGAATCGGGACTAATTTTCCAATATGAGCAGCCCGAAACGATCATTGAAGCGATTAAACAATTATCCGATCGACAAAAGACAATGCAGATGGGTAAAGCTGCTTTAAAGTTCGCCAACCAAAATTTTTCACTAGCCGTGAACAAAACAAAAATCAATGATTTTTATTCCAAGGTCCTCGAAGATAAGTAGTCTACGACAGGCTTTATATATTTCTAAAGTCAGCACTTTTGAAATTGTTAAATCTGTCCGATGTTTGGATCAGTCAATTCCCCAACAATGTTAGTTACAAAAACTTCGCCTCGATCCCGGATGGTCACCGAATGCCCTACACCGGACTCGCAGCGAAAACATTTTCAGATAATGAAGTGATTGTTGGGCTTTCCCAGCAGATCGCTGACAAACTAATCTTAAACGACCATTTTTCCGATCAAGTCAGTTTTCAGTTCTTTGAAACAGAACCTCAAACAAGCGTCTTCGCAGATGTCTGTGAAAGCAGGCGTTGGCTGGCCCAGCAGATTAAGCAGTGCCAACCCGATGCCGTTGCGGTTCCGCCCGGCGATGGCATGGCACTAAAAACCGGCTTGGACTTTCTGCTACCAACAATGTCCCAATCAGTATGCAATCGTGTCGGTGTTCTTCAGTCACTAGGGCATCGGCAATTAAATTGTTGATTTCTGCACTAGACGACTAACATATAGAACCTTCATTCCCAACAGTATGTGAAATTAAAAGCTTGTCTTACTACTACCGCTATTTATGGAATAAATTTGTCAGGCGAATTGCAATCGACAAAGGCCCTGCTTTTATCGTGGGTTGCGGCCACAGTGGCACTTCATTGCTGCGCGCTATTCTGGGTTCCCACTCGCGGATTTATGCAGTTCCTGGCGAAAGTCGAGTGGCCCTAGAATCCGACGTTCGAGAGTTTAGAAAAACAGTTTCGGGTTTTGATAAACAAACCGTTGCGAACGGGAAAAAACGATGGTTCGAGAAGACTCCCAAACCCATTCAGCACATTGATAAAATACTCAATTGGATTTCCGACGCAAAAATTATCATTATCCTCAGGAATGGACGGGACGTTGCGTACTCAATCAAACAGCGCATCGGAAGTTTGGCAAAGGGCCCCGAGAGCGCACTGCAAAAACTTGCCCAAGACGAGTTGTCACGAAAGAAATCCACACCAGAACAACGTCTACAAATCGCCGACCGCTGGTGGGAGCTGTCACAGGATAAAAAGCTAAGTGGTTACCAAGCAATCTCGCTAAAGCATTACAGACAGGTTGTAGGTGACCTGAAGGGCTTACCGAAAGTCACCGTGGAAAATCGAATTGAACCGATTGAATCCACGCTGTCTGAATCAAAAACAATAACGTTTCGATTAACGAACTACGCTTGGAAGATCGAATGGCAAAGTGGTTGGGTTTGGGAGGGCGTGCATCTAAGCCAAGACCACCTGATTCTCAGTTCGCGACTGGCGAGTTCAACTGCGGCTGACAGCAAGAATCATAAATTTGAATTTAAAAAAACGTCTGCTGGAATCATTGTTTGGCCTGCGAGCAAAAATGCTAGTTATGAACTCATCATGTCCAACGGACAATTGATTTGTTCGAAACTGGACCGTAACGGTAAACAAGTATCTACTGGCATTGGCTACCGAACGAAATTAACTAATGACAAATAGGTTACTCTCGTCATTGAAGTTCCGAAACAATGCAGCCCAGCTCTTTGGAACGGATGATCTTCAGGGCAAGATAGGAAAGAAAACAGCAAAGGGCGGAGCTTACACGCTTGGCGCCACGGCAATCAATTTTCTGGTAACGACAAGCAGCACGATATTAGTGACACGGCAGTTGACCGGTGAAGATTTTGGTTTGGTCGCAATGGTTACGGTGCTAACTGGTTTTGCAAGAATCTTTTTGGACTTGGGGCTTTCACGAGCAGTAATTCAAAAAAAGGATATCAACCACGAACAGGTTTCCACTCTGTTTTGGATTAACTTAGCTATCGCTACATTAATAGCCCTTTGCGTTGCGGCTATCACGCCAATACTAGTCTGGATATACAATGAACCGCGACTCATGCCGATCAATTTGGCGTTATCAAGTCTATTTGTTGTGAGTGCATTGGGTTTGCAGCACCGCGCTTTGCTGGCCCGCCGCATGGAGCATGGCAAGCTCACCTTCGTTTCTCTAGTAGCGACCTTGATCGCCGCCATCATCTCGGTCGTAATTGCCTATCTTGGTGGGAAATACTGGGCGTTGATTGCGATGTCTGCGACATCGCAGTTGATCATAGTCATCGGCATGTGGGTTGTTTGTCCTTGGATTCCAGGACGACCTCGACGCGGTTCTGGTGTCCGGGAAATGCTCAGTTTTGGCAGTCGCGTCACCGGATTTCAGTTTGTCAACTACTTTGCGAGAAACGCAGACAATGCACTCCTTGGATATTTTTGGGGCGCTGGCCCTTTAGGCCTGTACGCTCGAACATACAGTCTAATGATGATGCCAGCCAGTAAATTAAATGGCCCCCTGACAAACGTAGTGGTTCCCGCACTTTCGCGTGTCCGCGATGATGCCAAAAAATATCGGCAGGTGTTTTTGACGTGCCTAACTCCGTTAGCATATTTCCAAACCATTCTCGTTGGCTTCGCTGTCTTGAACATTGATAACTTAGTTTTTTTGTTCCTGGGGGAAAATTGGCTTGAAATCGTACCGATCTTTTATGCTTTGAGCCTAGCATGCATGACCGCTGGAACAAACACCGTGAGTGGATGGCTTTACTTGAGCTATGGCCATGTAGACAAGCAGCTTAAATGGTCAATTTTCCAAACGAGCGTGGTCCTGTTGGCTATTGGGATCGGCTTACCATTCGGCGTGACCGGTGTCGCATGGGCTGTTTCAGCAGCGATTGTGTTTAACAAACCCCTCTCAATTATCTATGCCAGCAGACCAACTCCTATTCCGTCGAGAGACGTTTTAATATGTGTTTACAAGCCTATCGCCATCGTCGCCATCGCACTGGCTGCGGCGATGATTGCCAATGCGTTCGTAAATCAACCGAGTGGGGCATGGACCCAAATTTTACTGAATTCCGGTTTGTATTTGGGGTTCGGCACAATCTGTGTTTTGTTGACTCCGTCTGTGCGAAGTGATGTTTACGGAATTGCCAAAAGCTTACAGGTTTTTAAATAGACAAAAACTGTTGGGAATTGAGATTTAGCGTCTAAAATTGAACGTCTAACTCATTCGTGCAACTGAAATTTTCAATAAGCAAAAAGTGTCAACCAAATGAAGAAGCAAATCAAAACGCAAATCAAACAATGTTTGGAGAAAGCATTGAATTGCAGAATCATCAGGCATCCGCCTCATGGGCTAGACCCGTTCGTCGACATGAAAAAAAGGATTCCTGAAAATTCGTTCAAGGTCGTTTTTGATGTAGGCGCTAACGATGGACGTTCGGCAGTTCAGTTTCTGCCAGAATTTTCAGCCGCCACGATCTACTGTTTTGAACCAGTCCGTTCAACCTTCGAAGAACTCGAATCAAGCATGGGTTCAAATAAGAGAGTCAAGTCTTTTAACTTGGCTCTTGGTTCCAGTGAAGGTGAAGCCGTCGTCGAGAAAAACGAAAATTCCCGCTGCAACCAACTGAGCCTTGAAATAGCCCCCGAGAACTCTGGTGAAACGGTGACGGTGAGCACACTTGATATATTTTGCGAGCAACACAACATCCCCCAGATAGATTTTTTAAAAATCGACACGGAGGGTTTTGATTTAGAAGTCCTAAAAGGGGCTGAGAAATATATCAACGATCACAAAATTTCATTTTTGCAAATCGAAGCGAGCATGAATCCTCACAACGTAAAACACGTTGCCTTTGAGACGTTCAAGTCGTTTCTCGAATCTCGTGGGTATCTTCTGTATGGTGTTTATGATCAAACCCTTGAACGGTTTGGCGAACCCGTACTTCGCTATTCAAATCCGATTTTCATCTCTGAGAAACTAACTCAAGCATCGCGTTTTAAACAACGTTAAGAAGAGGTGAGAAACAAAATGTCTGACGCCCAAACAATTCCAGTAGACGCTCATGCGATGATTATTGGTGCCATGAAGTGTGGCACGACCTCTCTGTACGACTATTTATGCTGCCACCCTCAAATCTGTCCTGCTACAATGAAGGAGCCAGAGTATTTCTCTGAACATCAAGGACACGGATTGGATGTCGCGAATTATAACGATCTATTTCAATTTGATTGTTTAAAACACAGATACACCTTGGACGGATCGACTGGATACACAAAGTTTCCATCTGAACAAAATGTTGCCAAGAGAATTTTTGATTCTGGGATTCGTCCCAAGCTCATTTACTTAATGAGAAACCCGTTTGACCGCATTGAGAGTCATTTCAATTTCAAGGCGGATGCGAAAAATTGGTCGTTGGAGCTACTGGACGAACATCTCATTATGACCTGCGACTATTTCTTGCAGCTTGAACAATACCGTCAGCACTTTCAAATAGACAACATTCTATTGCTAGATTTTGATGACCTAAAAAACAAACCTGCTGATGTAGTAGGGCGCACTTTTGATTTCTTGGGAATTGATCGATCGCATTCCCCTACCGTCTACGATGTAAAAAACCAAACCAACTATCGATCTAATCTTGAAAGGACGCTAAGGAAAATCGGAGCCGAAAAATTGCTTCGCTTCTTGCCTCGCTCAATTAAAGTATCACTGACCTCGATTGCCGGACGACTGTCTAAGATTGAAAAGCGACGTCTGACGAAAGACGAACGAAACGTTGTCTTCAAACGATTAGAAGTTGGGATGAAGGGTTTGAACGACACCTATGGGTTCAACCCAGAAAAATGGGGATTCTAAATCATTACCAATCTCACCACAAATTCGAATCCCGTATCTCTGGTTGTTCTAATCGCCACATGCGGTGGCGCACGACTTGACCGAACGCTTGCTTCGTTATCGATGTGCCAGCGACCGCCAAACTTCCAAGGCGTACTCGTCGTTGAAAATGGCGCTAAATCGTCTCACGTGCAAGGCATCGTCGCTTCTTACTCAGACTCGCTATTGGCCACTTATCAATTCGTGGAAGATGGGAACAAGAGCAATGCACTCAATATTGCGCTCGAAGGCATCTCGGAAAACCATTTCATCTTTTTTACCGACGACGATGTGTTGTTCGACGGTGAAACGCTTCTAGCTTATCAACAAGCCTGTGAAAATTTCGGGCGCGGCACTGTTTTTGGCGGCCGAGTTGTAGCGGACCCTGAAGTACCAATTCCACAAGAACTAAAACAATTCCTGCCAAGTTCTCACACTGGCTATCCGCCTGCTAATGTAGAATTTTCAACAAAAACGCACTTATTTATTGGCAATAACTGGGGGGCTTATTCAGATGACATCAAGTCGCTCGGAGGGTTCAACCCGCTTTTTGGTCCCGGTAGTAAGACCGGAGCTTCGGGGCAGGAAAGCGACATGCTAATGCGAATGCGAGAGGCCCATTTTGAGTTCCAGTTTGTCGATGGTGCGATTGTCAAACACTGGGTTGAGAAAGAACGACTAACAGTTGATTTTGTCATTCGGCGCAAGGTCAAGGATGGAATACAGGTAGGCTTCCGATATCAAACCCAATTTGCCAAACAGAAACCAGCATGGAAGCGATTCGGGCTCATTCTTATGCACAGACTGAGGACATTGAAAGGGGGCCGTCTTGGAATGAGCTTAAGCTCACGCATGGAAGCCGCATTTTCCCGCGGCTTTTTAGATGGGGTATCAAAGGGATCACAGCTTGATCAAAAATACACACTCGCAAAGTCGGTGACTTCCGCTTCGCAAAGTTCTTTGAATCAGGATTCATGAAACAAAAAATCCTCTATATCAATCCCGGATTTGGGCTAAGTGGTGCTCCCAAAATCCTGAGCTTATTGATCGCCGGCCTTGATAAGAAGAAGTTTGATCCACTTGTTGCATTGCCCAATAAGCCGTCAACGAATTACTTTCTACTGCAGGAAAAATTCCCGCAACAAATATTCTGTACATACTTTAAGCCAAAAAAATGAAGCGAAGAGTACTCTACTTTCATCATTCTATTAACGACGGCGGCGCTCCAAGAAGTTTGTCGTTATTGATGTCTGGACTAAAGGACAGCGAATTCTCAGCAACCGTAGTATTGCCTGAGCGTGCCGCTTCCGGCATGATCGCTGAGATGTTTCGCCAGAATGGAGCAGAAGTTCTTCTGGAAAAAGATATTCGCCCTTTCAACGGTTCGGAGGTTGCTCCTTGTGTGACCCTTAAAGATCGGGCATACGCGTTTCTGTCCTATCAAGGCCTTGTGAAAACTGCTCAACGATTAGTTCAAAATATTAAACCGGATATAGTACACCTGAACTCCACTTGCCTTGTCGGAGCCGGTAAAGGTGCTCACCTCGCAAATAAAAACGTGCCAGTGATTGCCCACGTTCGTGAACCGTTACTACAAAACTGGTGGGGCAGAATGCTGGCCAGAATGAACCGCAGACATGTCGATCACTTTATTTCAATCGATAACGCAGGTTTGACCTCGATTGGAGGAATTGATCCTGCCATTGCAAACGTGGTCAGAAACTGCGTCGACCCAAATGTATTTCGACCATGCAATGAATCCCGCCTAAAAAAACGAGCTGAGTTGGGCTGGAAACCAAATGAAACCCTCTATTTATCGTTGTCTCGTGTTTGTGCCCACAACGGAGCTGCCGAGCTTGCCGAACTCGTCGAATCGGTCTCCAGTAAATTAAATCCTAACGCAAAATTTGCGGTCGCTGGTTTCCACGGCGATACTCCTTACGAGCTACGCGCCCGATCATTAATTCAAAATTCCAATCGTTGTTCTGCATTATCCTTTGACCCAGATCCCGCAAGCCTTATCAATGCGGCCGATGTAATTGTTGCACCTTTTACTTCTCCACATAGTGCCCGAAGTGTATTTGAAGCAGCAGCCACAGCCAAACCAGCCGTCGTTACTGATTTGCCCAATCTAACCGAGTTGATTGTAGAAGGTAAAACTGGTTTCGCGTTTCAATTTGATCAGCAAGATTCGTTCATCAAAGCAGTCAACAGCCTTTGCGACCGGCAAAAACAAATCCAGTTTGGTACCGCTGCAATTGAATTTGCCAGCGAGAACTTTTTTTTGGAAACTAACCTACAGAAAACAATCGATGTTTATCGCAAACTCATCGCCAAGGATCTTCCGCAATGATTTCACTACTTGGAAAATTCCTACATCGCCTTGTTAAATCCTATTGGCGATTTCGCGCTCGAATCCAATTTTCGATTCGAAGAGTCGCCTGGCCAGCTGGCCTAACAGTTCTAGGCCCCCTCGGGCTTTCAGCTGGGGGACAAATCTTAATCGGAAAAAACGTCACAATCATCAATGACTCGAAATTCAACCGAGCCGGAATCAACCACCCGACACAACTGGTCGCTGGTGCGTCGGCCGATTTAACCATTGGTGATCATACTGGGATTTCTGGGGCTTCCATCTATTCAATGGAATGCATTAGAATCGGTAAGCACGTCCTGATTGGTGCGAACTGCCACATTTTCGATACCGATTTCCATCCAATGGACTGGCAACAGCGACGTGTCTCTGGTGTTCCTGCGACAGCGCCGGTTAGCATTGAGGACGACGTTTGGCTGGCCGCGAACGTTACGGTGCTTAAAGGCGTAACAATCGGGGCGAGATCGGTTATCGCTGCTGGAAGTATCGTCACCTCTGATATACCAGCGGATGTTTTAGCGGGTGGTACGCCAGCAAAAGTAATCAAGCATCTAAATTTAAAAGAAAATTAATGGTATTACTTTTCGTGTTCGTTTCTCCTAAATTTGATTCGATAATTCATAACGTTTACTGGAGCGAAAGATTTTAGCTTTAGCAGTCTTTGCAACTATAGTCGCCTATTTTAGTTACTGCGCAATTTGGAAGCCGCACCTTGTGATCGCTTTAGCGCTTGTAGTGTTCGCGCTCGAGCAGTTTTTACAAACGCAATCCTCATTTTTCGTCTCCAATGGCCGGTTGGTGAATTACACCGTTTTGATTATATGTGGTTCGGCTTTTGGTCTTGCTTTTGCCAAAGGTAAGCTGATTATGCCACCCCAGAGCTACTACTTTGCAGCAGTTCTCTTACTGTATGGATTCTCCACATTTTTTTGGCTATCTGGCAACCATGGAAATCGTGGATACGATGGCTGGGTAAAAAACGCACCCTATTTATTGGGCATCACTTTTTTCGGATCAGCCTTGATTCGCAGTATTGATCAAGCTCGCAAAGCATTAATCGCTACACTGGTCATGGCAACCATCTTGTGCCTCGGACTGTTAATCTTGGCACAATGGGATTCACGTGGCGTAGTGCTGGCTAGTTCCAACGTACAAGCCGTTAGCTCAGTTCTAGCACTGGCGAGCATCGGCAGTTACGTTGCAATTATTGCTGGAATTATCAATTTTCCAAAAAAACCTTACTGGCTCATCCTGAGATGGCTACTTGTGGGCACAGGCTTGTTATTGACTCTCAAAACCGGATCACGTGGGCAAACGGTTGCGATTGTTGCGACGATTCTCGTATTCATACCTATCAATCGTGGACAGGTATCTGGTCGATCTATCGTCGCTGGAGCACTAACATTAGTCGCTTTAGTTGTATGCATCTACCTGATTCTTCCATACACTTCCACGCAACGGTGGGATAGTCAGCATATTGAAAATGCCTACCAAGGTAGACTCTGGGCCAGTAGCGAAATGATCTCGACTTTATTTAATGAAAATCCTATATTTTGGATCACAGGGTTAGGTGCGGGCGAATCGTACGATGTGGTGGGGTTCTATATTCACTTCACAACGGTTGAGGTTTTCTGTGAGGAAGGTTTAATCGGTGGTATTTTATTTTTACTGATTTTAGGAATTCCAACCGTCAAATTACTGAAAGTAATCGTTTCCAAAGAAAAAAAGTTTTTTAGCGATGCAAATGCACTTAAGCGAAATACGCTCGTAGTTATTTCGGCTCTCTTCTTTTCCGAATTTCTGCTCTCTTGCAAACAAGGCACGCTACCTTTTGAGCAAAATCTTTTTCTGTTCGCCATCACTTTAGAATTCCTTTGCCGCGATTACGATAGATCAAACAAAAAAGCCAGATCGTTAATGCAATATCGGGCACAATATCAATAGTACCCAAATGGCTATAAAAATCTTGATCTTCGAACCGCTGCATCATGGCCACCGGTTTGAATTCGTAGCGCATCTGGTTCGGTGTTTATCAAAAATCGACCGAGTTGAACCATGGCTTGCAACAACACAATCCGCCACCGAATCGGAAGAATTCGCCGCATTTCTGAGTGATTTTAACGATAAATTGAAAGTATACGTCGTTGATGATCTGGATTTTCATCAATCTCCCTTGCGAAATGGCTTCAACAACTTAACGCAATTTCAACAGGCCTTGAAAAGCGTTGACCCATTTCATTCCTATGTTCCAAGCGCTGGCGGTCTAACACAGTGCTGCCGTTTCTCGCCAAAACTTGCTTTTACCCCATTTCTAAAAGAAAAAATGAAACAAACGGAGGCTTTAGTGCTCGGTGGCCGGTTTGGATATACCAATGCTCAGCGACCACTAAAGACATTCGTGTCTCGAAGCTTTATCCGCATGGCTCCTTGGACCACTACGTTTCATTTGGATCCATATCAGGTTCAGTATCTGCAGAAACACCATTGCAAGAGTGTCCGTTTGATGCCTGATCCCGTCGACGCCGCACCTGTGAAAGCGAAGGAAGCAGCAAGAAAATTACTTGGACTTCCAACGTCCGGCAGATACATCGGCATGACCGGATGGATTCAAAAAATCAAAGGTTGCGACAACTTAGTGCAGTCGTTTATTGCTGCCAAAAATCAGCTTGCTGATGATGACCGACTGCTATTGGCTGGACCATTTAAAGACGGGCTTGCTGAATGGATTTCTGATAATTTCCAAGAT
This sequence comes from Mariniblastus sp., assembly GCA_023300235.1. Taxonomy (GTDB): domain Bacteria; phylum Planctomycetota; class Planctomycetia; order Pirellulales; family Pirellulaceae; genus Mariniblastus. The sequence continues at coordinate 27,984 of JALZWN010000082.1, read as the reverse complement.
GAAATTGAATCCAATCGACTCTTAATGTTAAACCGATTCCTATCTGTTGACGAAATCGATTGGGCAGTCCAGGCGATGGATTTAGTTTGTCTGCCGTATTTGCGTGCGTATCAGTCATCAGGGGTGTTATTGCGAGCCGTCGCCGAATCAAAACCTGTTTTGGTCAATAATTGTGGATGGCTTGCTAAAACAGTTGACCAGTTTGATGCTGGATTCGTCTGCGATACGACGAACATCAAAAAATTCTCAGAGTGTATTCCGGTCGCTTTACAAAAATCGACCAGTTTTACGCCGTCAGAAAAACTTAGACGTTTCGTCAAGTTTCATTCGGTTGAAAATTTCTGTGCAACCTGGACGAAAGTTCTACGCAGTAAACTCGAATTGGAACCTGATCCTAAATTATGCGAATGGGACTGGGTAACTGACCTGTCTACTGTTACATCAAGAAGTGGATTAGACACATGTGTGGAATAGCTGGCATCATTTCTTTGCGAGACCATCAGCCACCCAAAGCTTTACTTGATAAAATGGTTGCTTCGATGAATCACCGCGGCCCCGATGCTAAGGGAACGCATGTTCATCCTAGCTTAGGTGGTCTCGGTCATGCTCGACTTTCAATCATTGATACCTCGTCAATTTCGGACCAACCCTTTGAAGCCAATGGGCAAGTCCTTTGTTTTAACGGTGAGATTTTCAACTACATTGAGCTTAGAGAAGAGCTTGAGCATTTAGGCCACCAATTTAGAACTAACTCTGACACCGAGGTATTGCTCGCAGCCTACCGCCAGTGGGAAGACAAATGTGTCCACCGTCTTAATGGAATGTGGGCGTTCGCTATTTTAGATCCAGCCAAAAAACGCGTTTTTTGTTCAAGAGACCGATTCGGCATCAAGCCTTTTTTATATGCCAAAACTGATTCGTTTCTTTATTTTGCATCCGAAGCGAAAGCTATTCTGGCCGCTGATTCCCGATTTAAACAGCCAAATTTTGCAGCTATCTCCTTACTACTTCGAGCAAGCATTGGTGGTCAGAATCCTGACACTTGCTTTGCCGGAATTCATCGTTTATTGCCGGCCCACAATTTGATCATCGAAAATGGTGAAATCTCAATATCTCGATATTGGGACTATCCGAACAGCCAAGATCATTCAGAGCATAGCAACTTTGATCAAGTCGTCGAAGAATTCGAGTTTTTGTTGAAGGATGCAGTCAAATTACGCCTCCGGTCCGACGTGCCCGTTGGATTTACGCTTTCCGGCGGCTTGGATTCTTCAGCAATTGTGTGTCTGTCAAATTCGTGCGGACATAGTGGTTTGAGAACTTACACCGCAACTTACGACCATGCCAATTATCGCAGCGACGAGTCCGAAACGGCAAAGCTGGTTGCGCATAAAAACAAGATGGAATTTATTCCTGTGCCAATTGGGCCGGAAGACTTATTGCCAACCATGCGCGAGTCCGTCGTTCATCTTGAAGCACCTCATGCCGCAGTGCCGATTCTGCCCTATTGGAAGATTATGGAAGAGGCAAAAAAGGACGTCAAGGTTATTCTTGAAGGGCAGGGTGCAGACGAACTCCTTGCTGGCTATTCGACGGCTACCACTTGGCCCGCGTTATTAGATGACCTAACGCAGTGTCGGTTTCGATCAGCATTGGCTCGGTGTCGATCCGTATTGACTGGTGCATACGGTTATCGCCCAACCACTTTTGCAATGCACTTGTTACGCACCACCGTGCCACAACTCCACAGGACTTACAGACGTTATCGTGGTGATGAAGGAGCCTACATCAATGAACTCTACCAACACAATGCTGACGCTTTTGTAATTCGCAAAGCTACCCAAGAAAAAGGCCGTTTAAATCGCGATCTAAGAGTGTCCCACGAAAATGGTCTTGTAAATCTACTTCAATACAGTGATGCCATACCAATGGCACATTCAATTGAGTCTAGGCTCCCATTTATGGATTACCGGATTGTCGAACTTGCTAGTAAAATGCCGGGGCAGTTTAAGTCTGATAGTGGTTGGTCCAAATTCGTACTGAGAAAAAGTGTTGACAAGTATGTTCCACGCAAAATTACCTGGGAAAGATCCAAACGTGGATTCGATTCTCCTGTTGGAGTTTGGTTCCAAGAGCACATGGATACGATCGTGAAGCCTGTATTGTTCTCCAAAGAGTGCCGCGCAAGGCAATTGTTCGACTCCAATCGAATTGCGTCTTTGTTAAAGGCTCATCAAGCTGGGCAAAAGGATTTCCGCAGTCAAATCTACCGCTGGATAATGACCGAACTTTGGTTTCAGGCCTTTATCGACTGAACCTGCCCGTTCTAGAAAATTTCATTTGACCGGTGTCGATTCCAATTTCCGGCAGAGAGATAGAGTGTATGAAAGTCGCGATTGTTTACCATTTCTTTGCCACCTATAGACGACCAATTCTTGAGTATTTAGATACTCATGAAGACGACAGCTACATATTTTATGGTGACTCGGTCAATCGTTTAATGCCCGGGGTTCCTGTTTGGCGTCCAAAAGACGGCGGCGACTTCGTCGAAGCCAAGGGGACGAGGTTGCCAGGCGGATTCCTTCTTCAACGAAAAGTAATCTCGCTCGCTTTTAACAAAGACATCGAAACAATCATCTTCCTCGGTGACTGGCATTTTTTAACCACTTGGATCTCCGCTGTGCTCGCTCGGCTGAGAGGCAAAACAGTTCTATATTGGACCCATGGATGGCGGGATTCAGACAGAGGAATCAAAATGTTCATCCGAAAAATCTTCTATCGAATCCCACACGGATTGGTATTGTATGGAAACATTGGTCGTGAGATCGGTATCACCCAAGGTTTCGCAGATGACAATATCTATACGATTTACAACAGTCTCGATTACGAAACTCAGAAGTCCATTCGTGAATCCGTGACACCAGAAGAACTCAAAATGCTGCGTCATGAGCTGTTTGAGTCCCCTGAGAACCCGATGCTTATTCTTGTAGGGAGAATCAGTCGGAGCAAACGCATCGACCTATTGTTAGAAGCAGCTGCAAAGCTCAAACAACTCAAAAAACCTGTTAACATATTGATTGTTGGAGATGGAGAAGATCGAGAAAATTTAAAAGAACTTGCCCAATCCCTTGACCTTCCAGTCAATTTCTATGGATCTTGTCATGATGAGGAAATCGTTGGACGCTTGCTGATGTGCGCTCAGTTGACCATTTGCCCAGCCGCTGCTGGCTTGACTGTTATTCATAGTATGATGTACGGAGTTCCAGTTGTTACAAGCGATAGAACAAGTTTCCATGGACCAGAGGTCGAGGCGGTTGTACCCGATTTTTCTGGAGCCATTTTCAAAAATGGTGATGCTGAGGATCTAGCGACCAAAATTGCTAAACTTCTTGAACAGGATCTTGAACTAATGAGAGCTAGATGTATGGCGATCGTAGATCGGTTCTATAATCCGCGAATTCAAGCCTCTGAGATACGTCGCGCGATACGACAGCAAGAACCCACTCGGAGCAAAATGTCAGATGCTTTCACCGACTAGTTACATTACATTTCATGGTAAATGAGATTCCGTGCGGCCTTCCCAAAGAAACTCTAAGATGTCTATCGGCTTAAGATTGCGAATTCTACGCAGGCGATTCTTGATGGCTATAAAACGTCTCCAATATGGCTATCGAAACGTTCATAAAACCGCTTATTTTTCTGGTAAATCATATATCATCAACGACATTGAAGTCGGTGAGCACAGCTTCATCAATATGAACTGTGTAATCTCGTCGCAAACCAAAATTGGTAGATACGTACTTTTGGGACCATGTGTTGCAATCACTGGTGACAACCACATATTTGATAAACCTGGGACTCCGACAATTTTCTCCGGAGCACCTGAACAAAAGCTAACTGTTATCGAGGATGACGTTTGGGTCGGAATCAACACCACAATCATGTCTGGAGTCACGATTGGCCGCGGTGCCATTATCGCTGCTGGGACCGTAGTTACCAAGGATGTTCCTGCCTACGAAATCCACTGTGGCGTGCCAAACAAAAAGCTTCGAGAACGATTCAAATCCAAAGAAGATCGCGAACGACATAACCAGATGCTCGAAGGGCCAACTGTCTCTGGGGCGGTCAACCGGCCAAGACCATTAAGAAGCACTTAAATTTTCATTTGCGCTTTGATCAATCAATCTTACGATACTTTGAACAATTTATGCTTACTCTGCGATGTAACAAAGTAATTCCGGTTCCCTCTCTAAACACCGCATTTTTGGCAGCAAGTTTTTTACTGCTATTCGTAACTAATTTAAGTTATGGACAACTCAACGTTCAAGTGTCAGACTCGACCACTCGATTGTTTCAGCTAACTGGAAGTAATAAAACTATCGGACAGAACCTAAAACTCTTGCTACAAACTGAGTTGAAGGACAATGCTCACTGCGTTGTTTGGGCCGACCATCCTGCCGAATTTATCGCCAACGGAATCGAAGTTACGGCCAACCATTGCAAAATTCGATTTCAAAATGTAACGCTAAAGGCGCCCGCCAATCAACGCTACGACTATGTTTTAAGCGCAACTGGCAATGGGATTCATTTAAATGGCGTAAAAGTAAATGGCAACGGACCAGCCATTGATCTGATGGGTAAAAACAATGGGCGGGGCGAAGGGATTCGTATTGTTGGTAATGACTGTCAATTAACTGATTGCGCTGTCGCTGACGCACCAGATGGTCACTTAGCCAATTGTTTTTACATTGCTGGTAATAACTCACTTTTGCTGCGTTGCAGCGCGCTTAATCCAGGATTCGCTTGCTTTCGATGTGTCACAAACAATGCGATATTCGATCACATTGAAGCAAAAATTAATCGCCCAACTAAAAATGGGCGCAATCGACTGTTCAACTTAGACAGTAACTCAGCCAATAAACGTGGCTCGATAACGATCCGTAACTCCACTTTTCTCGCTGAATTCATCGACAAGGATTTGCCTCCAAACCTACGAGAAGTCGTTTTAAATTTTGATCCAGGCGACGATGATGAAAAAGGTTTGGATAGCTTGGTCATCGAAAACTGTTCGATTCTATTGGGTGCCAGCGTCCGGAGTATTAGAAACCATCATGTTTTTAAAATCAAAAACATAACTCATTCGCGACTGCACAATGTGACGGTTGTTACTCCAGAAACCTACAAAGGTTGGGCGATGAGATTACAAAAAACTCAGGACGATATTTCTATGTCTTGCCAAGTACTTAACTGTCATTGGGACCAAGGAATTAATTTTGATTCGAAGCTGCAAACGATGTTGATTTCAAACTGCAAAATCGGGAAGCCAACTTCTTACAGTAACGAATTATTTAACGATATCAATTTCCCAGTCAAAATGATTATCGAACGTTCAATTTTGATCCATCCGGCGTCGCTTGCCAGTTTACGCGATGAGAATGAAAATTGCCATTTAAAAATTCGCGACGTCCATTTCATCTCTGAAGCACAAAAAAACAACTCGTTTGTCTTTCGCAAAGGAGTTCCCCTTCGAGCGTCATTTTTCAACGCGGTTAATTTTCGCTTTGAAAAATCCATCCATTCGAAAACGAAGTACCAACTTTGGCTAGCTTACTCGCCTGAAAGCCGACTCGCACTAAGTTCCTATCATGGTTTAGATAACACATTGACGTTCGATCCAAAGTTAGGAGTCGCTAAACGAAATGACGATGGACAAATCGTTGGTACTTTCAGTTCCAAATTACTTGGACCACCGTTTACTGAAATCACCGGTCAAGCCGGTGACAGAATTTTCCTGTCTGATGGGCAGGACCGAACAAAACATGATTGGAAAAACGCGGATTATTGGAATTGGAATCCTACAAGTAATGGATGGATTCCAAGCAACATTAGGTGAAGGCTTGCAACGTATTCAGAGACGTTTGCGATCGGCAAACGTTAGTTACTGCCCACTTAACTTCGTTACAAATGGACTGATGTCCAAGAAATCCGTGACTCCATCTCGATCAAAGTCTGCTTCAATCTGAAAACCGCCCACCGACAGAATCGTTACGAATGGCGGGATGTCTAGAAAGTTCACCTCACCATCCCTAGAAACATCACCTAGAATAACTGAAGGTGGTGCTACTTGACTGGCAATTTGCCGTATGCCGGCCACTGCTTCATCATTAAGAGTAAGTCCATGGGCCTCTACATTCAAGTTAAAGGGAAATACGGTGTGATCCAAACTCACGTTTTCAATCGAGTCTCCTGATAACGCCAGGTAGGCTGTCAAGGCACCAAGGTAACGCCCCGCGTTACTAGCATGAATTATATCTCGATAAAGATCAGCAGCATCTGCCAGATTGCCGACTTTCGTCGTTTGAAGCAGTGTAATTAAATCAGCAAACGCCTGACCTGCTGGTATCACCTTGACCTCATAGCCGTCTTTTTCCAATTCACTCAATAACAAATCGTATGTACTGGCTGATTGAACAAACGCACCCTCCAGTGTTGCTACATGGTCATTCCAAATCGACAAGAAGTTTTCTTGAAGCCCCCAAGTCGCGTAGATGAAAACCGGATCAGTTGCATTGTCTGGGTTCGCTCTAAAAGTATCAATTAATATTTCGGTACTATTAAGCTCCGCTTGGAATGATGAGCCTGTAAAAGGCTGTAGGATCAGCCGGTCAATATCTTGCTGGAACGCATTTGGAAACTCTCCTAAGTCAAAATTACTGTCACCGGTAGCCACGCAGATGCCCGTCTGGGAGGGATCCTCTACTGCCACCAAAGTGCGGGTCAATGAACTGCCACAACGAATGTGTTGACTGGTTTGAATTGGATTTGAAGTTCCAGCAGCTGCCCGCTCAAGCGCTCTCCCGGTCAAAATGTTATCCGTCAAACTATTCCCAATGAAATAGTCCCGTGATTGACCTTGAACTTTGCCGTCAATCAAATTCGACAGTGCAAAAACGGAGAAAGCGAAGGCAATTAAAAATCGATACATATCAATGACCACTAAACTAGTTGTGAAACTCTTGGACGTATGTTGCCGGTGGGCATTCGGTGAAGGCCTGCAACGTATTCAGAGGCATTTCCGGCCAGCAAACGTTCTCACTGCTCACCAAGCCTCAAAATGAATGGAGCAATGTCCAAAAAGCCCACGTCATCGCTGCGATCGAGGTCCGCCTCGTCTTGAAAAGCTCCCACTGACAGAACCCCGATGAACGCCGCGATATCTTGAAAGTTCACCTCACCATCGCCACTGACATCTCCCAGAGTAATACTGAACTGGTCGATGAAAGCATCAGCAATTACAGAACTACCGCACTGGCTACTCAAAGGACACATCCCTGGATGAAGACCGTCACCAGAGTTTACCCCGGGGTCGATCACTTGATCATTATCGACATCTAATATGGAACGGATATCAAATACACTAATATTGGTGGACGCTGCTGCTGTTGTTGTAATCCAAGCATCTACTTCGTTCGCCACGTTTTGTCGGGCTGCGGTCCAAATATTTGCATTGCCTTGGAATGGCGCGATCGTTGTTAAAATAATATGCTCGCCATTTGTCTGCGCGATAATACTTTCGATCGACTCCTGAATTTGAATCGCGTTTCGATTGCCAATCACATCGTTGATTCCTCCTGCGATGACTACGGCTTCATAGGTATTGGCTTGGTACTGATCACCAAATAACAATGCCATCGATCGGATGCTGCGACCACCTTCCGAAAAGAAATCGAGAGAAAATTCAGATGACAGTGTGACTCGTCGAGCCCACTCTGTGCTTCCATCGGTAAACGAGTCTCCAACCAACATGACGTTGCTGCCCACGTCAAATCTCACATCCTGTCCTTGTGCAGTTCCAAGAAGCAAAACAACACTCTGCAAAAGTATGCTCTGCAAAAGTACGCAAATGAATCCGAATTTATTGTTGGCTGTCATACCCATCGATTTTTCCCACTGTGTCAAAATTAAGCCTGTTGGGCGTTCGGCTAATCCTACGAGAAGCTTGCTAAACGAACACCGTTTTAGCTGGTTAGGAAATTTAGTTTAGCAAATTGAGGCACACAATTGCTTGACGATGTTTTTAAACAAAAACTGCTCAACCAGTAATTTCGCAAAAAACACACAAAAACCAGCGTGATGTTTCTTTCTGAAAGTAATCTGCATAACAAGTTAATGACGCTCCCGAAATGGGGCCTTAGAAACTACGCTACACGCTTCTCTTCTTGTTATATGGTTTACTCGCTCGTTTCAGCATGACAAAATTGGCAGCTGACGGCCTGGTCAACGGTACCGAGACTAATATTGGCTCTTAGATTAGAATAGGATGCAACCCGTTCTTCTTTGTCCGAAAAGCAAACAAACTTTAACACATGGCATTATTGCGAAAAAACACACATTAAACCTGCCAACACATCGCTATCCACCAATTCGGCTTGCATGCTCGCTGGAGGCGTAAACAGATCACTTTCGCGTGAATCCCAAAGTAGCAATGACTCCATAGAATTTATCAATGAAACAAATCTTACAAAACTTAGGTAACGGCGAGACGATTCTGGCTGACGTTCCTTGCCCTCGGCGTGGATCCGGATCAGTGCTGATCCAAACCACGCGAACTCTGGTTTCTCTTGGCACCGAGAAGATGCTGATCGACTTTGGCAAAGGCAGTTTAATCGCCAAGGCCCGGTCGCAACCTGATAAAGTTAAACAGGTCATCCAAAAGATCAAAACGGACGGACTCTGGACGACGCTCGATGCCGTCAAAGCCAAACTGGGAACTCCGATTCCATTAGGATATTGCAACGTCGGAAAAGTTGTCGAAGCCGATACTGCCAGCGGTTACGCGGTCGGTGACCGCATCGTTAGTAACGGTCCGCATGCCGAAATGGTCGCCGTGCCGCAGAACTTAACCGCAAAAATACCCCCTGCCGTGACCGACGAACAAGCCGCGTTCGTCGTCGTTGCTGCTATCGGACTGCAAGGCGTACGACTGATTCAGCCAACACTGGGCGAACGTATCGTCGTGAGTGGCCTGGGTTTGATTGGACTGCTAACGGTACAAATGCTGCGAGCCCATGGCTGCCAAGTGCTGGGGATCGATTTTGATAAGAAAAAACTAGAACTGGCTCGTCAATTTGGCGCCGAAACGGTCGATCTGTCTGAGGGACAGGACCCCGTCAAAGTTGCTGAAGCATGGACCAATGGCGTCGGAGTCGATGGTGTCTTGATTACGGCATCGACCAAGAGCGATGAACTGGTTCACCAGGCGGCTACGATGTGCCGCCAACGCGGTCGCATCGTGTTGGTGGGTGTGATTGGCCTGAACTTGCAGCGAGCGGACTTCTACGAGAAAGAACTTTCGTTTCAAGTATCTTGTTCTTATGGCCCCGGACGATACGACGCCAACTACGAAAAAATGGGGCTCGATTACCCCATCGGTTTTGTTCGCTGGACCGAGCAACGAAACTTTGAAGCTGTACTTGGACTAATGGCTGAAGGAAAGTTGATCATCGATCCTTTGATCACGCACCGTTTTAATTTTGACGATGCGTTAGCTGGCTACCAAGCAGTCAGTGAAAAAGGTGCGATGGGCATCGTGCTGGAATATGCCGATGAGAATGCTGACACAACCAAGCAACAGCGTGTCCTAAAGACGGGTAAAACTTCCGTCGGCAAAACATCAAATCAACCAGCGGTCGCTTTCATCGGCGCTGGCGGGTTCACTACGCGAATGTTATTGCCACTGCTACCCAAGCAAGCGATTCGAAAAACGATCGTCAGTAGTACGGGCGTTTCTGCGTCGCATGCGGGACAAAAATTTGGCTTCGAAAACGTCTCCAGTGATTCCTCGGCCGCCATGGCCGATCCGGAAATTGATGCGGTGTTTATTACGACTCCTCACAATAGCCATGCGGCGATGGTGTGTGAGGCATTGGAGGCTGGCAAGCACGTGTTTGTCGAAAAACCTCTCGCGATGAACCACGAGGAATTGGAACAAGTGGCCGAGTCGATGCAGCGTCATCCCGAACAGATTTTGATGGTCGGTTTCAATCGTCGTTTTTCCCCTCACTCTGTCGAAATCAAAAAGTGGTTGGCCTCTAATCCGGGCCCAAAATCAATCGTGTTAACGATCAACGCGGGCGCCATTCCAGCGGACCACTGGACACAAGATTTGAAAATCGGCGGCGGTAGAATCATCGGCGAAGGCTGCCACTTCATTGACCTTGCTAGATTCTTTGCCGATAGCCCAATTGTTTCTCATCACGCAGTACCCATGTGTGGATCCGATGGGCGACTGGGAGATACCGTTTCGATTCAACTCGGCTTCGCCGATGGTTCGATTGCTACCATTCATTATCTGGCCAATGGGAGCAAGGATTTCCCTAAAGAGCGAATTGAGATTTTTAGTGGTGGAAAGGTTCTGACTTGCGACAATTTCCGAAAGTCAATCGAAATTGGAGGCAAAGGAAAGAAGAAAACATCAAGCCAGAACAAAGGCCATGCGGATGAACTGAAGGCATTTATTGATGCAATCGGATCGGGTGATCAATGGCCGATTCCAGCGGACGAGTTATTGGAAGTTTCTCGGGTAACGATCGATGTTGCTGCGAGTGTTCACAAGACTTTGGCGAGCTTTTCTTAAACCATGCGAGTCGTATTTTTCTCTCATTATTTCTCGCCCGAAGGCAATGCTCCTGCATCTCGTACGTACGAACATTGCAAGCGATGGGTGGAAGCTGGTCACAAGATCACGGTGATTACATGCGCGCCGAACGTCCCCGATGGCGTTGTCTATGAGGGTTATAAAAATCGCCTTTGGCCTCAGCGTGAGACGATCGAAGGTATCGATGTGATTCGGGTTTGGACTTACTTGGCAGCGAACACTGGCAACACCAAACGGATTTTGAATTATGTTTCGTATCTGTTTTCTGCAGTGCTGTGTTTTTTGTTTTTCTGTCGACGGCCAAATTTAATCGTCGCTACATCGCCGCAATTTTTCTGTGGTTGGGCCGGCACATTTGCATCGTGGCTCAAGTGGTGTCCGTTTATTTTAGAGATTCGTGACATCTGGCCCGAGTCAATTGTGACCGTTGGAGCATTAAAAAAAACCAGCTTACTTGTTCGTGTTCTAGAGCGACTTGAAAAATGGATGTACCGTAGCGCGAATCATATCGTGACGGTCGGTAAAGGTTATCGAGACAATGTGCTTTCAAAGGTCGATGTTGCCGACCGCATTTCGGTGGTGACCAATGGAGTCGATTTGAACGTCTTCTGCCCGCAAAATCCATCACTAGAATTCCGTGAACAACATGGACTCGGAAACCATTTCGTTTGCTCCTATGTCGGTACGATCGGCATGGCTCACGGATTGAGTGTCGTCGTTCGTGCTGCGACGATTCTGAAATCTATGAATCGAAATGATTTGATTTTCTGTCTGGTTGGCGATGGAGCCCAGCGACAGAAGATTTTAAAAGAATCGCAAGAAGCGAATGTTGAAGACATGATTCGATTTACGGGCCGATTGCCTAAATCGGACATGCCGATGGTTTTGGCAAGCTCTGATTGCTTGTTGATCCACCTGAAAAAGACCGACTTGTTTGGTACGGTAATTCCCTCCAAAATCTTTGAAGCAATGGCGATGGAACGACCTCTGGTCATGGGAGTGCAGGGCGAATCGGCTGATATCGTTGAAGAAAGCGGCGCTGGAATCGCGATGGAATCGGACAACGCCCAACAGTTGGTAGACGCGGTGCTCAAGCTGAAAGACAACAGTGAAGTTCACAGTCGTCTATGTGCCAACGGTCGACAATTCGTGGGAGAACACTTCACTCGGGATTCTCTTGCTGAAAAAATGCTGGATGTGATGAAGCGAGTTGCTAATGGTTGACCCCATTAAGCAAAACTCACTGCCGATTGATCAACGAGCGCTGACAATCGCTCGACGACCTGTTGGTTTGATGGGGAAAGTTGGCCGATTGTCACAGGTCCTGCGGCATTACGATTCCGTGCAGATTTTTCGCCGCGGATGTAATTTATTGGCAAAGAAACTACAGCCTGGAAAAATGGTTGGGAAAATTTCTAGTGACAATGGCAAGCTAACAGTTAACTCGCTGGCCGGTTCGGTTGCGACTTGTATCGTTGAAGCATTGAGCGATCACCCGTCGCACAAACAATGCGATCTTTCAACTGGCATGTTCACGATGCTCTGCGATGCCGTTTCAATGCCCAACGGTTTTGATCCAACGGTATTAAATCAGCAGTCCCATTTGTGGCGTTTTCAGTTTCACTACCACGAGTTTTTACTGACTCAAGCGGCAATCGGTAATTGGCAGGCCATCAACTCGTTTTTAACTGATTGGTTGACTCAATACTCACCTGAAAAAGTCAAATGTAGCGACGATGCATGGCACCCTTACTGTACTTCGCGACGAATCGTTGCCTGGATTTGGCTAATGCACCATTCGAATAAAGAAGCGAATGGTTTGAGTGTGGAACTGATGGAGCAGATGCTCAATTCGTTGATTCAGCAGGCGAATTATCTTTCTAAGAATTTAGAACGAGACTTAGGCGGTAACCATCTTTTAGAAAACGCCACCGCACTGGCGATCGCCAGCGGCACGATTGACTCAAAGTATGCGACTAGGTGGCGCGAAATTGCGACAAGCGTGTTGGCGGTCGAATTACCAAAGCAAGTTTTACTGCATGGTGAACATTTTGAATTTTCGCCAATGTATCACTGCCAAATACTTAGCAATGTACTACGTATTGAAGCCTGCTGTCACAAAGATCAAACACTACTTGATATCCTGACGCCGATAATTCGTCCTATGCTGAAGTTTCTTTTTTTCATTTGTCATCCAGACGGTGAGATTCCGCTGTTTGCTGATAGTGGTTTTCACGAAGCACCGTCCGTCCAAGAAATCGTAGCAATTTCAAAAGTCATCGGGTATTCAATTCCTTCTACAATAAGTGCTACTGTTTTTGAATCACTTGGTGGTTATCGAATTTTCCGTTCGGAAAAACTGTTTGGGATCTGCGATTTCGGGCCAATTGCAGCATCAACACTACCTGCTCACGGGCACTGTGATGCTACCAACTTAGAGGTTTCTGTTGAGGGTTCTCGATGGATCGTGGACAGTGGCAATTTCAACTATGCTGATGACTCAATGCGACATTACTGCCGCAGTTCTATCGCGCACAACGTCGTTACTATCAACGATCAGAATCAAGCCAACGTGTGGTCTAAGTTTCGCATGGGTGATCGGGCAAAGGTTTCTGGACACCAACAAGGTGTTCGTGGTCAGTGGCACTGGGCTACCGTCGCTCACAACGGCTATCAGAATTTAGGCGTTCCTAAAATATCTCGCTTAGTTGCGTTTCAAGACCAAGCCGTTTTTTGTATCGATCAGGCTGTAAGTTCTGGCGACGATGCTCTCTCGCTGGTGGGTTACCTACATCTGCATCCTGATGTGTGGATAAGACGCGATTCCGATTCTGACGGGGTGGTGCGGTTTCGTCTGGGCCTTGGTTCAACGGAACGAACGCTTTTGGTGTTCGCTGATGAAGTATTCACAGAGCCAGGATGGTATTGCACTGGCTTTGGACAGCGAGAGATTGGGGTGGTTATTCGGTATACAAGGTCTAGTTCGAATCCAAATCTAGGTTGGATGTTGCACGATTTTGAAAATGACCCTCAAATCCGATGCTCGTCTGCATCAATTCAGATTATAATAGGCGATTTGAACGTATCTTGGACCGAGCTTTCCGAATGAGATTAGATCACAAAATCAAAATCTGTGTTGTTGGCCTTGGCTATATTGGCCTTCCGACTGCTGCCGTACTGGGCTCTCGTGGGTACCAAATCCATGGCGTTGAAATTAACCCCAAAGCGGTTGAAATTATCAACTCTGGCAAAGCTCATATCGTTGAACCAGATCTTGATATTTTGGTTCGCGGTGTGGTAACAACCGGGAATCTGAAGGCATACACTGAGCCCGCCGAGGCGGACATCTTTATGATCTGCGTGCCCACGCCGTTGACGGATTCAAACAAACCAAAGTTGGATTATATCCGCTCTGCTACTCAGTCGATCACGCCTTTTTTAAAGTCGGGCAACTTGGTGATTCTTGAGTCGACCTCGCCTCCGGGCACCACGGAGATGATTGAGCAGATTGTTTTAGAGAACAGCGATTTCCAAAAAGGCGACGTCCATTTCGCTCACGCACCTGAGCGTGTATTACCAGGAAAGATTCTCCGCGAGGTTGTCGAAAACGATCGCATCATCGGCGGTATCGACGACGCTTCTACTGAAAAGGCGGCCGAGTTTTACAGTAGTTTCGTAACCGGTAAGTTGCTCAAAACCACTAGCCGCACCGCCGAAACGGCCAAGCTCGTTGAAAATGCCTATCGCGATACCAACATTGCTTTCGCCAACGAACTGTCTTTGTTGAGTGACGAATTGAACCTAGATGTTTGGGAGTTAATTCGTTTGGCCAATCACCATCCCCGCGTCAACATTCTCAACCCAGGGCCGGGCGTTGGCGGGCACTGCATTGCCGTTGATCCATGGTTCCTAGTCGACTGTGCTCCTGAAGTTACCAATCTGATCCGTACGGCTCGCGAAGTGAACGAAGCCAAACCACGTTGGGTTGTTGATCGCGTGATTGCCAAGGCGGAACGATTCAAGAATCCTACGATTGCTTGCCTTGGACTGGCTTACAAGCCCGATATCGACGACCTACGCGAATCGCCAGCTGTAGAGATTGTCAAAGAATTGCTGCAACGCAATTTAGGTGAACTCAAGATCGTAGAGCCTAACTTAGAATCACACGATCAGTTCGATTTAGTTTCTTTAGATTCTGCACTCGAAGAAGCTGATATTGTGTTGATTTTGGTGGGTCACCGACCATTTTTGTCTATCAGTACGTCCAAGTTAGCGGAAAAAATTATCATCGACACATGCGGTGTAATGAATCGATAGTGTGATCTCTGTGATCTTCAGACCGCTCCACAAAACTAGCCATTTGAATTAAAGCAAAGCAAGTACGATGAAAAAAGTTGCAATCTTTATGGGCACTCGCCCCGAGGGAATCAAAATGGCTCCGGTTGTGAAAGCAATCGAAGCTACTGACGGACTACAGCCCTTAGTTGTTTCCACCGGTCAGCACAAAGAGATGCTGCAACAGGTCGTAGACTTGTTTGATATCAAAGTGGATCATGATTTGGAAGTCATGCAGCCCAATCAAACTCTGCCGTCGTTGACCGCTCGTTTGATCACTCGGATTGATGCTTTGCTGGAAGAAACCAAACCGGACATGGCGTTGGTCCAAGGCGATACGACTACTGTGTTTACTGCGGCGCTATGTTGTTTTTACCGAGGTATTCCCGTGGGTCATGTGGAAGCGGGTTTGCGTACGGGCAACATGCGTTCCCCATTTCCTGAAGAAGCCAACCGAAAACTTGCTTGCCCGTTGGTGTCGTTGCACTTTCCGCCCACCGTAAACAGCCAAAAGAACTTGTTGCATGAACATGTTGCTGGTGATTCAATTTTGGTCACTGGTAATACGGTAATTGATGCGCTGCAATTGGAAATCGATCGGCAATCTTCACAAGAGGTTTTAGCTCCTTTGAAATCCAAATTGGTCGAAGCGATCGGCGAAGAATTTACAGAAAAACCCTATGTGCTTGTCACTGGGCATCGTCGTGAAAATCTTGGCGGTGGCTTTGATGAAATTTGCAACGCTCTAGCCACGCTCGCGGGTACGCATCCCGACCACTTGTTTATCTATCCAGTTCACTTGAATCCAAAGGTTCAGAAGCCGGTATACGATAAACTTGGCAAATTTGACAACATTAAGTTGATCCCCCCACAACCTTACTCTGAATTCGTAATGTTGATGAATCACAGCCGGATCGTGCTTACTGACTCTGGTGGTGTTCAGGAAGAAGCTCCTTCGTTGGGCAAGCCCGTTCTTGTTATGCGTGACACGACTGAACGACCTGAGGGAGTTGATGCTGGTACTGTGAAGCTTGTCGGTGCAGTGGCGGTCAATATCATTGAAAATGTAAACTTGTTGATCAATGACGAAGCTGCCTACGAAACCATGGCACAAGCAAAAAATCCTTATGGGGATGGCAAAGCGGCTACAAGGATCGCTAATTCGGTTGCCGACTACTTAAACAACTAGCAAAATCTCAAATTAGTTCTCCTAGTCAAACCATTGGTTTGAAAAAATAGTAGTGCTCTTAACACTTCTAGAACCAAGAACCTTTCAATGAATCATACCAATCAACTACTTACCAAAATAAAAGATCAATCCTGCATCGTCGGCGTGATGGGGCTTGGCTATGTGGGCCTGCCGCTAATTGATGCTTACGTCAATGCTGGCTTTAAGTGCTTAGGTTTTGACGTCGATCCGAAAAAAGCAGATTCCCTCAATTCCGGCAAGACTTACATCGCCCATATTAAAGACGCCGTTATCCAAAACTGGTTAGACAAAAACCAATTTGAAGCGACGATACAAATGGATCGCTTGGCTGAAGCTGATGTCGTTCTAATCTGCGTACCAACTCCCTTGTCTGAATCCCGCGACCCCGATCTCAAGTACGTGGTCAGCACAACCAAAGCCATTGCCCAAACACTCCGTCCTGGCCAATTAATCGTCTTGGAAAGTACTACGTATCCGGGCACGACCAAGGATGTCATGCTGCCGATTCTTGAGCAATCGGGGCTTAAGGCTGGTAAAGATTTCTTTTTGGCTTATAGCCCCGAAAGAGAAGACCCCGGTAATCCGAACTTTACTGCGGGAACGATTCCCAAGGTTGTTGGCGGTTATGAAAAAAACAGTACTGAATTGGCGACCTTGTTTTATGAACAAGCCATCACGGCTGTGGTCCCAGTTGATTCTTGCGAAGCAGCTGAAGCTTGCAAAATTTTGGAAAACACCTACCGCAGTGTCAACATCGCGATGGTCAATGAACTCAAGGTGTTGTTTCAAAAAATTGGTATCGATATTTGGGAAGTCATCGACGCAGCCAAAACTAAACCCTTTGGTTTTCAAGCATTCTATCCGGGCCCTGGGCTTGGTGGGCACTGCATTCCAATTGACCCGTTTTACCTAAGCTGGGTTGCGCGGAAGCACGAGATGCCGACGAAGTTCATTGAATTGGCCGGTGAAATCAATACCAGCATGCCATTGTATGTAATCAACCGTCTTTCCGAAGCACTGAATGAAATTGGCAAGCCTATCAAGGGTAGCAAAATCGGCATCCTAGGCATGGCCTATAAACGAGACGTCGACGACCATCGCGAGAGTCCTTCGTTCAAGCTGATGGAATTGTTGTTAGATCGCGGCGCTGAAGTTACCTACTGCGATCCACACGTACCATCGATTCAGCAAAAACGTCATTACGATCTAGCTCCAATGATGACCCAACCAGCGACGCCAGCCTACTGGCAGTCACTTGATTGTGCTTTGATCTCGACCGACCACACACTGTTTGACTGGGACGAGATTGTGGCTAATTCGAAGCTGGTCATTGATACTCGTAACGCGACGAAAAACGTCACCGAAAACCGGGACCGAATCTGGAAAGCGTAAAAACTCGTTATTGAGATAATCACGAAACCAACGCTTCTGATAACATGAAAATCTCCCTTGTCAAACTATCCCAAGTAAATAAAAAGGTTCCTATGAGTTCGAACGTCCACTGGTTTCTATACTCTCTACTTCTCGCCATGACGCTTTCTTTTCTGAGCGTTGATTCCGTCTACTCCCAAATTAATATCGTCCAGAGATCTTCATTTACCACTGTGGGAGACATCGACGAAGATGGGTCTTCATTTTCGGACTCAAGTGAATTCAACGGCCCAGGCACTTACAACGAATCGCACAACCTTGGCAACATCCAAGCGAGCCAAACCTCTTCAATCATTGACGGCGTTTTTGATATTCAAACTTTCAGCCAAGGGGCAAACTCTGCTGTAGACTGTGGGTTTACCGAAGCAAACACATTCTTCGATGCGGAATTTGAAGTTCTATCCGCCAGTAATTTCACTTTGGCAGGCATCCTCGTTAACGATGATTTGTCGGCGGACAACAACTTTCTTAGTGTCTCGCTTATTGGTGGTGACATTGACTTGACGTTTGACTCATCCACTTTCTCGAGTGTCCCATTTGATACTGCGGGGATCTTGCTACCTGGCACCTATGAATTAAGTGTTTCTTCTTTCAGTCTTGGGCCGAGCAGTACATCCACTCCCGTTGGGCCTGTATCATCAAATACCGTTTTAACGGTTACCCCCGTCAGTGTCCCTGAGCCTTCGGCACTGCCAGCAATTTTCTTGGTAATCGCTAGTACCTTCCGTCGACGCCGCTCGACTTCTGTAAGCTATCGTTCTTCGTTTGGGTAAATAAGTCCCTCTAGCATGCAAGGTGAGCTTAGCTACCAGAGTTTTCAATAGGCAGGCTCTCAGGTCACAGTCCGTCTCGTTGGTTTTAATTCACCAAGTGTCAAAGTCGCAAAACGTTTCTGGACTGCCCCTACCACTCGAATATCTCGATTGAATCCGACTACTTATTGCAATTGGCGAGATAATCTTTGTAATCTGATCACGCAGCCTGGCGTATTATTAAGGGTAATCTGTTTGATTCTCCGTGAATCACTTACGGTGCCCTTTCTCTTTCTATCTCGTGGGCTGCAAATGTTTCGATCGTTATTGACCGTTGGGCTTCTCTTTTTTGCTGGTCTTGAATCGGTTTCAGCTCAAATGCTGATCGAGAACTTTACCGATGCCACTAACAATCGGTTCACCGACAACGCCAATTTCATCGGAACCGGTTTCGATTTCAGTGGTGTTGCCCGAACGACGAACAACGGTAGATGGGGCACGCTAATCAGTAGCAATGCCGCGCTGACTGCTCGGCATTTCCCGCCGTCGGTAGGTTCGACTTTTGAGTTCTATCCTGGCAATGATCCTACGGCGACTCCCTCGATTGCCATTGTCACGAGTATCGTTCGAGTGGGGAACACTGATTTGAGCATTGCAATTCTTGATCGTAACGTCGATTCGAGGATTGCTGTATACGATTTCGCTACGGAAGAATACGTGGGCGATGCACCAGTTACGATTACTAATCCCGATGGTACGACCGCGACCCAAACGTTTTTCAATACCAATCCGCGACTAGTTGATATCGTGGGTGACCGGGCGTTGATGGTTGGGGTTTCGCAGAGTACCAATCCGAGCACGTCTACGGATCAAGCCGTCGGTGAAAACTTGGTCTTTGCTTACTCTGAAAATGTAGTGTTCGGATCCAACTCTGATAACGACTCGATCATTCTCGAAAGAGATGCGGTTGGGTCGGCAAACGCCTTAACGCATGAATCGTATGTTCGCGGTGGTGATTCGGGTGGACCTACGTTCTTGATTGGTAGCGCTACCAATGAATTGGTATTGATTGGCGTAAACTCCTATCAATTAAACGGTGGGAGTTTTCAATCTTCGGGTTCCACCTACACGGGTAACCAAGTGGAAGAGATTAACGTTATCCTCGCTGCCAACTTTATCGAGCCGGTGCTGTTGGGCGATTGCAACCTAGACGGCGTCGTGGATTTTCTGGACGTATCTCCGTTCATTAATATTCTGTTGACTGATGATTACCTTGAACAAGCAGACATCGATGGCAACGGCGAAGTCGACTTCTTGGATATCTCGCCGTTCATTGCGGTTCTTGTAAATTGATCTTGGCGCTGCCGCCTACGCCTTCCGGCTCGCCGTTAAACTCTGCTACGAAATTCCGTGAAGAACACATTTCTAAGGCTTCGCGAAGGTGATGGTGCTTCTTGGCGGTTTGCGGGCATGACAGGCTAGAAGCCCATCACTACATTTTTTGGGCTTCGCCAAAACATCGCAATTCGACGACTTGGTAAATCGACAAGCCCTGTCACGTCGGGCTAACTCTCCCTGGGGCGTCCTAATTTGTAGTGTTGATGCAGCCTGTGGATGCTATTGGGCATGTTTCATGAATTACCCCGCTTCGCTACACTGTTGCCTTCTTTAAACTAGGCTGACCACTACCGCGGTCTGTGTTATCTAAGTTTTGAACTCTACTACCGTTGAAGCGACGGTTTTTGAATCCGATATGTACCAAACAAATTTCCATGGCACTGATATCTCGTCTGTCAAGTTTCTAATTACTGGCGGCGCTGGGTTCATCGGGTCGAACATTGTCGAGTATTTAATCCACCACGGAGCTGGCTCCGTTAGGATTTTAGATAATCTGTCCGAAGGAAAACTTGAAAACATCGAACCGTTTTTGAAACTCGACAACGTCGAATTCATCGAAGGCGATATCGACGATTTGGCGACTTGTGAAACGGCTTGTCAAGGAATCGATTTCGTGAGCCATCAAGCAGCTCTTGGATCTGTACCTAGGTCAATCGCCACGCCGACAATCACCAACAATGCAAACGTTACTGGCTTTTTAAATATGCTGACCGCTGCCAAAGATGCTGGTGTTAAACGCTTTGTGTACGCCAGCAGTAGCAGTGTTTATGGCGACCATGCAGATTTGCCCAAACTGGAAGCCAATATTGGTAATCAGTTGTCGCCTTACGCGGTAACCAAGTACGTCAACGAACTTTACAGCAGCGTGTTTGCCAACTGCTACGGCTTTGAGACGATCGGTTTACGGTATTTCAACGTCTTTGGCCCGAGACAAAAACCGGACGGTCCATACGCTGCGGTGATTCCGTTGTTCATGGATGCTTTGATCAAGAACGAGTCTCCTATGATCAATGGTGATGGCGAGCAATCGCGGGATTTCACGTTTGTCGTCAATGCCGTTGAAGCTAACATTCGTGCTATGTTTAGTAGTGTTAGTGGGGCGACTGGCAAAGTTTACAATGTTGCCTTTGGCCAACGCCGAACGATCAATCAATTATTTTCGACGTTGAAGGATCTGTCTGGTTCTGAGCTCGAAGCAGTGCACCGGGATCCTCGAGCGGGCGATGTTCGACACTCGTTGGCTGATATTTCACAAGCCAAAGAACGGTTGAGCTATGACCCGCAGTATGACATCGATCGTGGTTTGGATATCACGTTTGAGTGGTTCAAAAAACGTTTTGGCTAGAAGAAACTTGCTGAAGTTTACCGTCACGGGTCTAGCAAGTTTTCTTATCGTTTCGTTATTGCGATTGCTGGTTGCCAGCGTGAATCTGTTTTGCAACTTGGGTTGTCGCTATAGATGGTAGCCCAACGCGTTGGGGCTTGTTGATTTAGTCATGCGCTCATAGTCGCCTTTCTTTCCATGAAAGAAGCGTTTGCATGGGGGCGGCCCGTAAGACAGGCTGGAAGCATCTCCATATTTTGGGCCGCGCCGAAGTATTAGAGAGCGGTGCGGTTGAAATTGACGCTGTCGCTTCCCATCTCCACATTCCGGCCGGTCGTTAAACTCTGCTAATGAAATCCAGAAAGTACCAAATTTGAAGCTCCTGATAGCTCGGTTTGGCTCGCTTACGCACCGTATCACGACTGATGTTTCAAATTCTGCTTTAGTCTGGCCTATTTTCTGTTGCTGTTTGATGCCTTGCTGAATTAAATTAGACTCTATACGAGTGCAATTACGACAATTCTTGAGTCCTAGCGATTCGAGTATTGGCCTTGATGGTTTTACCGGATTAAACCGATAAAGATTTTAACACCAGCACTGCGTACTTGGTGCAAGCAAGCTCATTTCTCAATGCGGTGATTATTTGCCATCGAGAAATTAAAGCCGAAGTAAAATTAGAATTTCAAAGATCCAAGCTCTTCTAAGATTCACAAAAAACATGTCTACCGCAGCTCAGCGTACTCCGTCTACAGCCAAGTCTGACACTCATGTAGTGCAAGGTATTCAGTGGGGGGTTGTCATCGCATACTCGGTGGCACTCGTTTCACAGTTTCCGATGCTGTACTTCTACGGCAAGCATTTGATGAAGGAACCGCATTATCACTCGGCCATTTTTGCGGTTGCGGCGACGATTGTGATTGCTGCCATCCGTTGGCCTTGGGACCAAGCGGTTCAGTTTCAACGAAGTGCCACGAGTAACACGTTGATGGTGTTGGCGTTAGTCGCTGTCTTTTGTAGTGTGGTGTTTGTCCTACCATGGATGTCAGCTCTAGCAACGATGTTAATCATCACCAGCTTTTTAGCTCGAGTTCCTGATAAAGAGCTTAACGGAATGTCGTTGTGGTACACGTCTTTGCCACTGTACGTATTTCTGTACCTACCATTTGGTTGGGACCGGAATCTAGTAACCTCTTTGCAAGTTTATAGTGCAGCCTACACCAGCCGTTTGTTGGATCTCCTAAACGTCGGTCACCACATGTCGGGCACGGTTTTGAATGTCCCCAACATGGGACAGTTTGGTATCGAACAAGCTTGTAGTGGTGTGCAGTCCTTTTTCACACTTATCTTGGTTGCCGTCGTTTACTCGGCATTCAATCGACAAGTGAAAGCTCCGGCGAAAGGCGTCGCCATTCTGAGCTTTTTGTTTGGCAGCATCTGCTTCATGGCTCGAACCATTCCTAAGGCGACTGCCGGCGTTGACATGCCTGTATTTTGGTCGAGCTTACTTTTCCTACTTGGCATTACACTGATGTTGTATGCGTTTATCGGTTTCAGAACCGCCTTGCTAGTGATGTCAGGAGTTTTCTGGGCAATCTTCATGAATACGATTCGCATCATGGCGATTCCTGTTGCAATGAGGTTTTTTGAGATCGATTTGGCCAAGGGAAATGCTCACATGCTGCTTGGTTATGTTTCTTTGATCATCGGTATTGTATTGATTCTTAGTACGGACCAATTAATCATGTTCTTTTTTGGTCCGGTACAAGATGCGGAAGAGTCGGGACAATTTGGTCTAGTGATTGGCAAAATGTGGAACAGTTTGTCTCCGAATTCCGCTACTCAAGCCACGACTGCTAGTAATCGTGGTCGCAAGAAACGAAGTCGTCAACCAATTTCTCCTTTGATGCAGAAAGCGCTCTGGGGTTTTATGGGTGTGATGGTTTTATCCGGCATTTGGCAATCGCGAGATGTTCGACAGTGCTTGATAAAGGCTGAAAAGAATTTATCCGTCAACGTTTTTAATGGTGATGTAACCGTTCCGTTTAAAGAAGGTGACATCCCAAATGAAATTGAAAACTGGACTAAGGTTAATTTTGAGACTACTTCTCGTAACATCGGAAGTGACTTTGGTGAACGCTCTGATGTTTGGCAGTACAAAGCTCCGACTTGCTACGCGACCGCGTCAGTAGACCAAACTTTCCCTGGCTGGCACGAGCTAACCACCTGTTACACCAACACCGGTTGGAAAATTATCAATCGCCGCGCTCTCTCAAGAGCCAAGGCTCTTGGGCTCGACAAATCAGCCCCAACCGATGGCGATAAATGGGACATGATCGAAGTGACCATGCAAAAACCTACCGGCGAACGCGGGTACTTACTGTTCAGTCATTTCGATTCCTTCGGTCAGGGACTGTCCGTCCCAAAAAGCTGGGGATCCATCAACGGGTTCATCACCCGTGTTTCGAATCGAATGTCGCACCGGATTCGAGCAACGCTTGTCCAAGGCGAAGCCTACCAAGTTCAAGTCTTTCTCCAGTCCTATAATGATTTTGATCCAGAAGTCATGGCTGAAGCTCGTGAACGCTATGTAAAAATTCGTGATGAGGTTCGCAAACGATTCCTTGACAAACTAGCCACTAATCCGGAAGCCTGATCGAGAGCTAAACTCGGATGAGTGATCTTCCATTCAGTTATCAAAAAATCGACAGCACGACTTGGGCATACTTGTCTTCGTTGTTGCTGGTCGCGTTGTTTTTTAAGTTCAATCGCTTCTGGAGTATTCGCAACCTCGACTTGCTGTTGATTATTCTGCTGGCTCCAGGCTTGTTGATGATCGAAAGCGGTCGCTATCAAACGGGCCAAGCGGTTCGCTATGCAGTTTCAGCAGATACCTCGATTGATACACTCGACTCGGATTTCCCTGCTGCACTAACTGACTTTGACGACGCAAATCTAGCCGCAGAAAATCAGATTTCTATCGCAGCTAAAAAACTGGCCGCTACGGGTTTCGCCTGGCAGTCGTCCGGGTTTATCTGGTTGTTTTCCATCGGACTTTGTTTGCTTGTTCGACTGCTTATGGATCCTGGGTTAACGCGGCGACCCGTGCTGGAGCCAAATTTAAGCCAAGGCGGTTTGTTCTTTTTCGCCGGTAGTTTATTTTTGATTCTGACCGCGAATGTCATTCTGTCGGAACCAGCGAATGCCGATTTAGCGGGCGCCAAAAATGCGATTAAATTGATGCAACGCGAAGTTGCTGAACCAGTAGATGTTCAACAACTGCAGCAACGCGGTCCTGGTTTACAGTTGTTCTTTGTGTTTCCAATCATGTCCACGTTCGACAATGGTGGTGAAATGCTCGAAACCGATGCTGACGAACTTGAAAACATTCAGCGGTATATCTTGGCCGCAAAGATCCTTGCCATCGTCACTCAATCACTGATTGTGTTGGGATTGATTTTGTTCTGTTATCGTAACTACGACAATCTAAGTGTAGGTGTCGGTACGGCAGCGATTTATTTGATGCTGCCGTACACTGCAATGCATACGGTCAACGTGATGCATACCTTGCCGGCGGCGTTAGTGCTGTGGGCTGCAGTTTGTTTTCGAATGCCATGGTTAGCTGGTTTGCTGATTGGTTTGGCGACTGGCGTGGCTTATTACCCACTGTTTGTGCTGCCCCTATGGGCGAGTTTCTATTGGGAACGCGGCTGGAAAAAGTTCCTCATTTTTGTCACTACCGGTGTCGTGATTTGTGTGATCGGCGGATCGGTGCTTACTTCAGTCGACAGCGCCGGTTTTATTGCTCAGCTACAATCCATGTTCGGGTTTTGGTACCCTCGAATGGATAACCTTCAAGGTATTTGGTCACTCGGCTGGAGCAGTTGGTGGCGTCTACCAATCTTGGTGGCTTTCGTCACGCTCTGCTTTTCGTTCATTGGATGGCCGACTGAGAAAAATCTTGGCACGCTAGTAAGCTATACCGCCGCGATCATGGTCGCGGTCCAGTTCTGGCATGCCTTGGACGGTGGCTTGCACATGGCTTGGTATCTCCCGCTACTGCTGTTAGTCATCTTTCGACCAAATATGTCTGGCCGAGTTGCGGTTCAGGAAATTGTAATTCGTCGTGGCAAACAAATTGATGTCGCCTAACTCTTGAAGGCGATCACGATGAAAAATGGTTTTCGTTTGCAAAAACGCTCCGGGATGGTTGCCCAATGGTCGCCGCTAGTCTGGTTTGCTTTGTCGGCCGTTGTTTGTTTCGGGCTGTTCTTGGGCGCGTTGTCGATCAGCTCCACGGACCAAAATGATCTGCATGTCGTTCGAGTCTACTGCGCCAGCGCGGTTGTTAAACCGTTGAGCAAAATCGTTACTCGATTCAACGCTGAAAAAATTGCGACGACTAAAAAGATCAGAGTCGACATCGTTCGAACAGGCGGCTCGGGAGCCTTGGCGGGACAAATCAGTGCCGAAATGTTGACCGGTGTTCAACAGATGGCTGACGTTTTCGTTTGCGCCGACTCGAATCGTATGACCGATTTAGTGGACAACCAAACGATCGTCGAATGCTACCCTGTAGCCGCTCAGTTTCCCGTGATAGCTATTTGTGCTGACGCAAATTTGGATTGCTCTCAAATTTTTGATTTACCGTCACTGCTGAATTCAAAACTCAAACTGGGCGTCGGTTCTATTTCCTCTGCGATCGGTTTTGAAACGGTTCGTTTTGCCCAACTCGCTGGTTGTGATACTTTGCTAGGCGAAAGAAAAACTGCCGAATTTGAAAACGTAATGTCCTTGGCTCAAGCTCTTTCGATCGGGAGCGTCGATAGTGCAATACTGTGGGACAGCACCGTTACTCAATTCAACCAAACGGACAATCGTGCGATCAAGATCGTCGCCTTATTGGACGTCACGAATCTTACTTCTGGTGACACCAACTTGAATCCTTTGGAAAAACTGGCTTTGCCCGCGGACAACCTTCCACTGGCAAATGGTTCTGATAAATTTGGTTCTGATAAATTCTCAGCGACCGGTAGCCATATCAAAGTTGGTCGATCGAGCTCGGTTAGTGCTCACGCGGATACGTTTTTTAAGTACCTGAAAGAGAACCGAGACATTGCTCTAACCGATTTTATCGATGCTGGATTTTCAAACTATCAACTGGACCTTTCCATCGATAATGGGCGATAACCAAACCAACCATCCATCGCCGCGAGAAATCACCAAACCCCGAAACGGTTTGTTTTGGTCGATTTTGTTCGGGTTTGCCGCCGTCTATATGTTGCTGATCATCGCACTGCTATTGGCGGATTTGCAATTTTCGAGTGTCGCTGATTTTAAGAAACTTATCTCTGATCCGAAGATTCGATATTCGATTATGTTGTCGGTGATCAGCAGCACGATCGCTTCGATCATGGCGATGTGGATCGCGGTTCCTACTGGCTATTGGTTGGCCAGGTTCGAATCCCATCAGTCCCACAGCTGGGCTCGTCGATTTACCAAAAAGCTGGTCTTCACTTTGCTGGACATTCCTATTGTGTTGCCACCGATTGTGGTAGGGATCAGCTTGTTAGTATTGTTTCAAACACCGATTGGCAAACAAATCAATGATGTGTTTTTGGTGGTGGTCCGATGTTTTGGTTTCGATCAAATCTCGGGGATCACCTACGAAATTCCGGCGGTGATTTTGGCTCAGTTCACCGTCGTGACGGCTTTTGCTATTCGAACGATGCGTCGCTGCTTCGCTCAAATCGATCCGCGCCCCGAACAAGTGGCTAGAACTCTTGGAGCAAGCGATTACCAAACGTTCGCCAGAATTGCCTTTCCACAGAGCATTGGCGGGATGGTAGCAGCGTTCACGTTGGCTTGGGCTCGAGCGATCGGCGAGTTCGGTCCGGTGCTAATTTTTGCCGGTACGACTCGTCTTAAAACCGAAGTTTTGCCGACGACGATCTACCTCAGTTTTCAGTCGGGTGATTTGAGGGCAGCCGTATCAGCGTCGATGATTTTGATCTCGGTCGCGTTGTTTGTTTTGATTTTGGTTCGATCGTTTACTCCTGAAAGGACGTTGTCGTGATTGAGGTCAAAGATCTAGCGGTGACCACGGGGACGTTTGAATTGCGGGACATCAATCTGTCTGTTCAAACCGGACAGTATGCGGTGCTAACTGGCCCGACTGGTTGTGGAAAATCTACCTTGTTGGAAACGATTTGCGGGCTCAACCGTTTGTCGGCGGGGCAAATTTTGATCAATGAGAAACCGGTTCACCAAATGCCGCCGGCAATGCGTCAAATCGGGTTTGTCCCACAAGACGCCGCACTTTTCCCCGGGATGACGGTCGATAAACAGATTGGTTTTTCGCTGTCGATTCGGAAGTTTGAAAGACGGCGTTACCAACAGCGATTGGACGAACTGTTGGAGTTGCTGGAACTTCGCGACTTACGTGCTCGAACGCCAGGCGGTTTGTCCGGCGGAGAAAAACAACGCGTAGCGATCGGCCGAGCGTTGGCGTTCGGGCCGAAATTGCTGTGTTTAGACGAACCGCTATCCGCTATCGACGCGGGCATGCGAGAGCGTATGGTGAAACGTCTTCAATCAATTCACGCTGTTGAAGGGATTTCGATTTTGCATGTGACTCATTATCCGGATGAACTGAAGGGTATTGAGTCAGTGCATTGCCAAATGGAAAACGGCAAGCTAACGATGGCATAAGCGCTAGCTAAAGTGGGGATCGTGAACTGTGGTGATGGGCTTCCAGCCTGTCTTACGCGCTGCCCCATGTAAATGACAGGCTAGTGGTCTGTCAAAGATAAAGATTAGGATCGAAACATGTAGCCGGACTCGCCAGAGTTCGGTTTCCTCTGAATCAAACTGAATTCTG
>JALZWN010000081.1 GCA_023300235.1 Mariniblastus sp. | reverse complement strand
CCCGCCGCGTCAGCAAGGAACCCATCGTCGCCTTTCACTCCGTGAAAGTAGCGCTACCTTCGGTGGACGTTCAAAAAGCGGTTGGCGCTGAATAAACAAGCGTTTTCCCCAAACCGCTACCGGCAGCGGTTTCTCTTTCCAGCTTTTTCTTTTTGAATTTTCCACCTAAGACATCCTCGGTCCGAACGTTAAAGGGGTAGTGCGGCTCCAATTTCTGTATTCGAGTGTTTTTTTCGTTAAATTGGACATGCCGTTTTGCCTGACACAAAAGTGTTGGTTTTCAAAAAAACGGAGGGTGAAATGATTTTTCGATATTGTCTTCGCAGTGCTTCTGCATTGATCTTTGGCTTGGCGATGTCTCAATTGGCCGACGCTCAAATGGATTTTAGTTTTCCCAGCGACAAAGTACCGGTCCTGAAGGTTGAAGAGAGTTACAGCGAGACTAACAAGGAGAAGCGGCCAATGCTGTTGGTCTATCCAGATGGACGCGTTGTTCGACCGGTTTCTGTATTGAAGACCGAAGACTATGAGTTCACCCTGAGCAAGGAAAAATTCAAAGAAGTCTTAACTGAGATTTTTAAAACAAATGACTTTGCTACGCTTTCAGGTGAAAAAATTCTTGCAGAGGTTTCCTCGCGTCACAAAGCCAAACAGTCGGCCAGCCACTCGTTCAGAGTGACGACGAACACCGCCGAGAGTTCGCATGTTGTGGATTTTGGAACTTCGTGGCTTTACGATCGCTTGAGGGGAGGCAGAAAAAGATATCCACATGCGAAGCAATTGCAGCGATTTCTAAAGGTAGAAGATGTTTGCCGTGAACTATCGGATTTGGCTTTGACTGGAGGCGAGGAGGCTTTTCAGGTCATTGTGAAAAAGGCGAACGAAAAATTCAAAGAGGCTTACCCTGATGGCCAAGCAATCAGCGATAAAGATTTGTTTAGCGTACGACGAAACGAAGACGGGAAAGTTGCTGTTCGTTTCAGGTTCAGCCAGAAAAACATCGAGCCTCATCCCGTATCGGTATGGGTCACGACAATGAAAGGTGAAGCGGAGCCGAGTATAGAAATCAAAGTTGACAAGGGAATCTTGATGCGGGATGTGCCATTTGACGGGCCGCCAATTCGCGTGGTTAACTAATCGAAATCGAAAATGAGGGCAGCGACATCACTGCCCCTTTTTTGTTTCGTATCGAACCAGGCACCGTTGCCGCAGTGCAGAGATGTTGCGCACCTCTAGAGGATCAGCAGGCGTAACCCAGGCGTCTTTTCGCAGGCAAACACGGCCCGATGAAAGAGTGCCCTTGGTGGTGGAAGCGGTTATCTTTGAGTGGGCAACGGAAGGTTTTTGCGACACCGCTTCTCTTCGAAGTCCCAAAAAAAGCGTCTCAAAAAGGATCGTAACACCAATCAGATTACCAAAAAGAACACGCGTTGCCAAAGAGGCGGTGTCCGAGGCGTGACAAACCAGAATGCGTCACCGAAGCGAAGGACATTGCAAGCCAAACGATGCTCCAGCGACGAAGCCGCGGCCTTGCGTAAAAACCATATTAGGCGACGACAGGCTGTTACATTCCGGTCAAGAAGCTGCGTATCTCAGATTCGTGCGAACGAATATGTGTGGCCAAAAGCCGTCTGACATCATCATCGCCGTTCCAGAACTGGCTGTTGATTTGGTTGCGGGTTTCCTCTGGGTGTGATTGGAAAATTCGCAATCGTTCGCCGCTATCCGTTGGAAGCACGCTGTCCGGGAACAGTGCAAGAGCAGCGGTGAATGCGGCGTGGGATTCCTCGGCACCAATCGATTTGTATGCGTCAGCGGTGAGCCGATAGCCGGGGTCGCCGTTGAAGTCACCCTCGAATAGATACTGGAATCCGCCGTTACCGATAATGCCGCCAGAATGCCAGATTGCGGTTACCGTTCTGCAATGCTCAGGTTCATTTGCAAGGTTGATTTCGTTGCCAGTCCTGTCTGCGATTGCGCAGAACACGCCGTCGCAGAGATCGAAGTCATCGTCGGTAGCAAATAACGTGTCAACGTCGCTTTTGCTCATGTGCCGCTGCGCAGGTGTTCGCGTTGCCTTCCAAGCAGGACGGTCACGATTACCACGATCCCACCGACGAACCCAACCAGATAGCTGGCGCTATGCGCCCAGAGGTCAACCAAAAACGGAACATGCCGATCCGCGGGGACCCGATCGGCGATAGAACCAACGAGAAACACCCAGCCATTTGATGCAGCGATCCAGCCCACAAGTCCTGCAATCGAGGCAATTGCGAATGAGATAATACACAACCGAATCAATGGTCGCCAAAGGGTTTGAGGTTCGCGTTTGGGCCAGCGCCCAAGTCGGCAGGCAGCCGCAAGTGGAACACCGAGTAAAACGCCGACCCACCACGTAGCAATGACCCCCCAGCCGATGCCGAGCAAAGTTGGATCGTCAGTGGGGAATATCGGCGGGTGGCCAATAGTGAAGTATTCAACGCAGATTCTAGCGGTGATCTGGTCGTGGATGATTCCATACACCACGCAGGTGGCAATGCACATCAGGGTAATCGCGATCCACTTCATTAGTCTGGGGCACCCAACGGAAGGTTTTTACGACACCGCTTCTTTCCGAAGTCAAAAAGCATCGCAACACCAATCAGTTTACCAAAAAGAAATCACGTTGCCAAAGAGGCGGTGTCCGCGGCGTGGCAAACCAAGGAATGTGACCGAAGCGGTCGACATGGCAAGGGGAAGAACATGCTGGGCCGAATCCTAATGGACGTTCGGGCGAAACTGCGCGAGGAGCAGGGCAGCTAGTGGTCCTGTTATGCTGAGTTGACCAGTTCGTGGTGCCGGCTGAAGGCGTTACTGCCAAGCATTCATTTTGAGTCAACCGTTTTGGGAACGTCGACCGGAGGTAACGCTGCTTTCACCGAGTGAGAGGCGACGATGAGTTCCTTGCTGACGGGCTTGTTGATTTAGCCTGTTTTGGCGCAGCCTAAAAAATGTGGAGATGGGCTTCCAGCCTGTCTTACGCGCACCCCCATGCAAATGACAGGCTAGAAGCCCATCACCACATTTCCTCGCTTACGCGTCGGGTTGCCATTCGTGAT
>JALZWN010000080.1 GCA_023300235.1 Mariniblastus sp. | reverse complement strand
TCATAAGTGGCTGAGCACTCAAGCGTGTTCGCGGTCGCAATGCCTAAAGTCTGTGCTTTAAGTCGCTCAGGTGCGTCAGGTCCTTGTACAAAACGGGTCGTCTACGCTGAAGAGTTCGGCGTCTTGGCAGACTTAGGTTCACAAAACGGTTTATTTGTTCATATAATGGTGCACGTAGCTTAATGGTAAAGCGCCTGATTGTGAGTCAGGATCACGCCGGTTCGAATCCGGTCGTACACCCTCGACGACGTTGACTTAAGGAGTATGAGACATGGTTTCACAAGTCCTCCAACGACCCACGCTGGTTTTGAACCGGAGTTGGCAACCGGTGAATGTAGCTACGGTCGCGCGAGCTTTGGTGATGGTCTGGGGCGGCACGGCGCGAGTGGTTGATCCCGTTGATTATCAGTTGTACGACTGGGATCACTGGTCGGGATTGGAGCCGGCGGGAGGCCAGCCGTTTGTTCAAGCGGTCAGCCAAAAGATTCGAGTGCCTGAAGTCGTCACGCTGACGGACTTCAATCGTTTGCCGTCAACCACGGTAGCGTTCAGCCGTCGCAACATCTTTAAACGTGACCGAATGACTTGCCAATACTGCAGCAAGAAACTTCGCAGCGAGGACGCCACTATCGACCACGTCGTACCTCGGTCTCATGGTGGTGGATCTAGCTGGGAGAACTGCGTGTTGGCTTGCGTGCGGTGTAATCATTCAAAAGCTGATCGCACGCCGCAAATGGCGGGTATCAAGCTTTTGACAACGCCGAAGCAACCGAATTGGAATCCAATCTACAGCCAGTACACGGTCCGCTACGAAAGCTGGTCTAAGTTCATTAGCGACGCTTATTGGAATGCGGAACTGGAAGACTGATTGGTAGTTCGCAAAAATTGTTTAAACGAAACCCCCGCAAGAATTTCCTTGCGGGGTTTTTTTGTAGTGTGGCGACGGTGTCTCGCGAGGAGGACAGCCTGGAAGTATTCGCTACCCTGCAAAACCGAGCTGCGCGTTTAACGGCACACAGGCTAAAAGCCTCTGATCGATCTAGATTAAATTTGATCTGAATTTGAAAACCAGTTAGCAAATCGCTTCAAGAACGATGGCTCGCTCAAACGAACCGGAGCACCCAGCGTTTTTTCATTCGGAACAACGATTGGTCCACATCCATACTCGCCTGTGATGATCTGGTGAACAGGCTGTCCGCTTTCGAGTGATAGCGACG
The DNA here is from genome assembly GCA_023300235.1 of Mariniblastus sp. GTDB lineage: Bacteria > Planctomycetota > Planctomycetia > Pirellulales > Pirellulaceae > Mariniblastus. The sequence goes on along the minus strand of JALZWN010000080.1, from coordinate 4,612 downwards.
TCGCGTTGGCGTTGATAGGAATACCCGAGTAGCTCGGTCCTGGCCCTTGCACAAAGCGGCCCAACGACAAGTTGTTGAGCGTTGCAGTTGTTGAGCGTTGCAAAACTAGGCAGGTTCGGCGCGAAGCTAGGAGTGGTGTTAGCAACTTCAGCGAACGTATTGCCCGCGAAGGTCTGTCCAAAGTCCAACGAGATGTTGGTGAATTGGTTATTGTTTAGCGTGGAGCTTGCGTCACCACTGCCGAAGCACCTTGGGTCAGGTCTCCGATGCCAAGCAGGCCGGTGGCGGAATCGTAATTGCTTTGAGTGACGGAGCGGTTGATCGCGGTTGTTGTCAAACCATCTGGCAACCAGTTGGTCAAACTGACATTGGTTGGTGGCGGATACGTGACATGCTTGGCTTGCTGAGAGACACGGTTTTGTGGTGTGTAAACAGGGGCCTTCGACAAAGCGGCGCAATAAATCAACATGCCCGTCAACAACGACTTGAGCGTCCGCGAGCCCAGCGTCGTTGATCCGGTTACAAATCCTGCGGATGTGCTGTACTTCAAGACGCGAGGCCTTGGTAGCCTGATCAACTACGTTTCAGCTTCGCCCAAGCAGCATTTCAAGCGATAAAGCACTGCCCCGCCAACTGTCAACGATTGGTCGCGGCACGCAGGATGTTCTGCTTTTTAATGCGAGAACGGCATTGTTTTGGTGGACCTTCAAAATCGTTTTCGAATCGATTAAGATTCCGCTTCCATAGGACGGTCGAATTCCCTCAATTGCAGGGAGCCGATCGTCCAAGACTTTTTGAAATACCTTTGTTGGAGCGAACATGCCCGCCGAAATTTTGGATGGCAAAGCCATTGCCAAACAAATTCAAGCCGAAACCAAGCAGAAGGTCGCCAACTTCGTTGCTGCCGGCGGACCACAACCCAAGCTTGCTGCCGTGTTGGTGGGTGAAGATCCGGCCAGCCAAGTTTATGTTCGCAATAAAGAACGAGCTTGCAAGCGGGCTGGAATCGATAGTGAGCTGGTGCGAATGCCCGGTGACACAACGACCGAGCAGTTGCTGGAAAAGGTGAATCAATTGAACGCTGATTCAGCGGTCAGCGGGATTTTGGTGCAGCTGCCGTTGCCGGATCAAATCGATGCACGATTGGTTTTGGACACGGTTGATCCGAACAAAGACGTCGATGCGTTTCACCCACACAACGTTGGTTTGATTTCGCAAGGTCGTCATCGATTTTTGCCTTGCACGCCACACGGCATCGTGCAAATGCTCAAACGGTACAACATCGAAACCACGGGCAAGAACGTTTGTGTGATCGGCCGGAGTGATATCGTCGGCAAGCCAATGGCCATGATGCTTTCCGGCTACGGAATTGGGCTTGGCGGCGAATTCGCCAATGCGACGGTTACGTTGTGCCACAGTCGCACCGCGGACTTGCCCAGCACGGTTGCGCAAGCGGACATCGTCGTCGCTGCGATCGGACGACCGAAGTTTGTGACGGCCGATATGCTCAAGCCGGGTGCGGTCGTCGTCGACGTAGGGATCAATCGAACCGACGACGGGTTGGTCGGCGATGTTGATTTTGACGCCGCCATGCAAGTCGCCAGCTATGTGACGCCGGTGCCCGGTGGCGTGGGGCCGCTGACAGTAACGATGCTTCTGGAAAATACGCTCGCCGCCGCGATTCAGCAGCACGACGCGTAGCGGGTCTTTGTTTAAGCAGCAGCTTAAACGCCGCCAACAAAGAGCGTGCTTTTACGATGTGGCAGACAAGAAAATCAACCAACGATGGCCACAGATAAACACGGATTTCCAGTCGTATATCAGTGTTCATCGGTGGTTGTGGGGCTTTCCACCGCCCCCGATGTTTAATGGAAAAATAGAGTGTGTCGAATCGTTTCATCCCACTCGTGGCCTTATCCACTACGCCAGGCGTTGCGACGCTCGATTCCTGCTTAACCGGCTAGCCCTCGATGGCACTTATTCAGCCCTCGATGGCATTTATTCAGCTCTCGATGGCACTTATTCAGCCCATCAGGGTAACGACAGTTTGGCTTGCGTTGTGTAGACTGAGCAAAAGTGCCCCGTTCGCTTAATGCACACAAAGTGGAGCGCTAGAGACACTTAAAGTTTTTACACCTTTGCCAATTCATTCGATTTTAAAATTACATAGTAACGCCCATGCACAAACCGTCCGCAACGAAACTCGGCGACACCAATCTAGAAGTTCCAAACGTTATTTTTGGCACCAGTTCACTTGGTAATCTCTACAAGGCAATCCCCTACGAGACCAAGTTTGAGATCATCTCGGAGTGGATTAAGCAAGCGCCCGGTATCGTGGCAGCGGATACAGCTGGTAAGTACGGTGCAGGTCTGGCATTGGAAGTGATGGGCAAAGCGTTGACCGAGTTGAAGGTCGATCCCAAGAACATCGTGATCAGCAACAAACTCGGTTGGCGACGGGCTCCCCTCACAACTCCTGAGCCGACCTTTGAACCGGGAGCATGGTTTGGGTTGGAGCACGATGCGATTCAAGACATCAGCTACGACGGAATCTTGCGTTGTTACGAAGAAGGCTGCGAGCTTTTGGGTGATTACAAACCGCAGATGGTTTCGGTGCACGATCCTGACGAGTACTTGGCTGCGGCAGCTGACGACGCCGATCGTGCGAAACGTTTAGAAAATATCAAAGGCGCTTATCAGGCTTTGACCGATCTTCGTGAAAAAGGACTTGTGTCGGCGATCGGTGTTGGTTCGAAAGACTGGCGAGTATCTAAGGAACTTTGCGAACTTCACAAGCTTGATTGGGTGATGTTGGCGACTTGTCTGACGTTGTACACACACGTACCCGAGTTAATGTCGTTTGTGGAGACGCTGAAGAAACAAAACGTTGGCGTGATCAACAGCGCCGTTTTCAATGCGGGCTTCTTAGTCGGCGGCGGGTTCTTTGACTATCGAGAAATCACCGGAGACAAGCCGGGGGATGCGGAACTGTTGGTATGGCGACAAAAATTCAACTCGATCTGCGAAAAGCATAGCGTCAAACAAGCCGAAGCCTGCGTCGCTTTTGGCATGTCGGCTCCAGGCGTCGTCGCAACGGCACTTAGCAGCAGCCGCCCAGCACGCGTCAAAGACAACGTCGGACTCTGCCTCGCCAAGCCGCCCGCCGAGTTTTGGGCGGAGATGAAGGCCGAGGGTTTGCTGCGTGCGGACTACACGCACGTTTGATCAACTAGCTTGCCGAGTTGTCATGTGGGGTAACGTGCGAGTTATCTTTTTCGATGGAAGCTTGATAAAGGAATCGGCGAGGGCGAGCAAGGAAAGCCCGTTAGCCAAAAGCCGAATGCGAAAAGCCCCATGCCGCATTTTGCTCCTTGAAAGAGGGCTCTCTTGAAAGATCGCTTTTTTACCCAGTAAAAGGCGACTATCTTCGTATCAACAGGCCCGTTAGCACGGAACCAAGCGTCAGCAAGATCAAGGTAGTTTTGTCAGGCTTGGCCGACCGCGGCACGCGGCGATCAAACAACGCCGCACCTCAACCAGCCGCCCTTAATCGGCAATATCCCGGGTCGTAGCTAAGCATCGCTTCGGCTTCTACCGATTCCATGATTTGCCGGATTCACGTTGTCACACAAAGGTGTCTACGTCTTGAGGTTGAATTAGCCCCCTTGAGTTTTCCTGTTTTTTCCAGTGAAACCAACGCTATTGGCCTGAACGAGTGATTTTTGCTAGCCTCGCTGCCAAATGCAAACTCAATTGCATAGAATCTCGATGTTGGAGAAGTGGTTCTCCAGTTTATCACGCGGAGTTCCTCTCCATTTCCATACAAAAGGTAACAAACGATGAACGCAATCAAACTACTCGGTAGCCTTATGGGCAACAAATCACTTGCATCAGGCCTCGGCTCACAACTACTCGGCGGCTTGTTGGGCGGTGGTCAGCAACAACAGCAAGCATCTCAAAGCAGCGGTTTGGCCGGCATCCTCGGCGGTGTGCTCGGCGGTGGCGGTGGACAGCAGCAATCGGCCAGCAGCGGCTTGTTGGGCAGCTTGCTCGGCAGTGCAATGGGCGGCGGCGGTGGCGGTGGTGCAGTCGGCGGACTCGCTGGACTTGTCGGCGGCATGCTCGGTGGCGGTGGACAAGAAGCTTCCGCTCCAGCTCCTCAGCAAGCTGAACTACAACAAGCCAATGATCAAGCAGTTTTGATGATCCGCGCGATGGTCAACGCAGCTAAGTCTGACGGACGAGTTGACGACACGGAACAGCAGAACATCATCGGCAAATTGGGTAGCAATGTTTCAGAAGCTGAAATCAACTTCTTGAAGCAAGAGTTCGCGGCGCCACTGGATGTTGAAGCATTCGCTCGTTCAGTTCCTAGCGGACTTGAGCAACAGATCTACGCTTTGTCGTTGACTGCAATCGAGTTGGATACACAGAACGAAGCTCAATACTTAGGCCAGCTTGCCCAAGGTTTGAAAATCGATCCTAACGTTTGCAACCAAATTCACGATCAAGTGGGTGCTCCCAAGATCTTTGGTTAATCGCAGACAAAAGATACGACTGCCGCAAATCATTGCAGTGGTAAAAAAATAAAAGCACGGTCGATATCGACCGT
>JALZWN010000079.1 GCA_023300235.1 Mariniblastus sp. | reverse complement strand
CGTGGATGTCCGTTACGTTTTGTGGATCACGGACACTGTTTACAAAGCGAACTTTTTGATCGGTGAGATGGGGTTGTAGATTGGCGTAGCCGGAGTCGCCAGACTTCGGGCTGTGGCTGTGGCTGTGGCTGTGGTTGCTTGAGTTCTGAACTCTGGCGAGCCCAGCTACGACCTTTAGCCAGCTTTTTTGCTGGTGATTTCGGCGTTGAGTTTGTTGTAGAGCGTTTTGATGCTGATGCCGAGTTGTTGAGCGGCGGCGGTTTTGTTGCCGTTGCAGGCATCGAGCGCGGCCCAGATCGATTCCATTTCCATCTCGCGGAGTGAGCGGCCGGCGTTGGCGGGTTGTTGGGACATCGATTGAGGAAGGTCTGCGGCACCGATTGGTAGTTTGTCGCAAATGATGGCGGCGTACTCGATTACGTTGGCGAGTTCGCGGATGTTGCCGGGCCAAGAGTGAGTCATGAGCTTTTCCAAAACGGGAGCTTCGAAAACATCGTTGATCGATTTGGCTCGTTTCATCAACGCGGGTTGGTGTCCGGACAAAAGATGGCAGGCGAGCTCCGGAATGTCGCTGTTGCGTTCTCGCAGCGGAGGCAGGGTGACTTCGAATGTGTTGATGCGGTACATCAAGTCCTCGCGGAATTCACCGTCGCTGATCATTTTATTTAGGTCGCGATGAGTTGCACAGACGATCCGCACGTCGACGGTTAGTGACTCGCTGTCGCCAACACGTTTGATCTCGCCGGATTCTAGTACTCGCAGCAGCGTCGCTTGCGTGGCTTTGGGGAGTTCGCCGATTTCGTCGAGGAACAGGGTGCCACCGTTGGCGACTTCGAACAAGCCTTTACGATTTTCTTCGGCGCCGGTGAAGGCGCCTTTGCGGTGGCCGAATAATTCGCTTTCGATCAACGTTTCGGGAAGGGCTCCGCAGTTGACCGGCACGAACGGTTTGTCGGCTCGATCGCTCATCTCATGAACGGATCGGGCGGCGAGTTCTTTACCGGTGCCGGTTTCGCCGCAGATCAAAACGGTTGATTGAGTCGGGGCGATCTTTTGGATGAGTGCTTTGACGCGTTGCATCGAAGGGTGGTTGCCGATCATCGTCGGTTGGCCTTCGACGCGGTGGAGGCGGAGTTTGAGCGATTGGACTTGGTGGTTGAGTTCGCGTTTGGCGGCGACTCGGCCAAGTAATGTTTTGAGCTCGACCAGGCGACACGGTTTTTGCAGGTAGTCAAAGGCGCCCAGTCGCAATGCCGAAACGGCGGTGTCGGTCGAGCCTTTGCCGGTAAGCACGATGGCTTCGGTTTCGGGCGAGATTTCTTTGCACTTTTGGATGACTTCGATGCCGTGCATGCCGGGCATGTCCAGGTCGACCAGCAAGCAGTCGTAGGCGTTTTCGGTGAGTGCCTGAACCGCTTGAATGCCGTCCGGGCAAACGGTGACGGTGTGTCCCATCCGAGGAAGTTCCTTGGCGATCAATTCTTGCAACGAAGTCTCGTCGTCGGCGAACAGGATTCGCAACGAGTCTGAATTGGCCGCCGGTTTTGAGGTCGAGCTAGGCTGCTTTTGCAAGGGATTTTTCATTGTTTGCCAAAGGTAAAGTTACAGTGAAAGTAGCACCAGTGCCGGGGCCATCGCTATGTGCCAAAATCCGACCGCCGTGTTCTTCCATGATCTGGTAGGAAATGGAGAGTCCGAGGCCGGTGCCTTGGCCGTCGCGTCGGCGAGTATAAAACGGTTCGAACAAGTGTTTTTTAACGTCGTCGCATAGGCCGCAACCGTCGTCGCGGAAGCGGATCGTGGCGGTCTGGTCGTTGGCGATCAAGTCGATCGAAACGTTGCCGTTTTCCTCGACGCTTCCCAGAGCGTTGGTCAGCAAGTTCATCATGACTTGTTTGATCTCTTGTTCTTTAATGACCGCAGTGACAACACCAGAAGAATTAAAGGTGATGTTGCGGCGGCGGAACTTGCTGAGCGGTTTGACGATCTCGATGACGGATTCGATGATTTCGTTGATTGGTTGAGCGGTTTTTTTTGCGTCGCCGAGTCGGGCGAAGTCGAGCAGGCTGCCGGTGATGCCTTTGACGCGAAATGCTTCGTCTTGGATTCGACGTAAGTAAGATTTCATGTCGTCGATTTCGGTTTGCATCTGTTCGGCGGACAGGGCGGTCTGCGGCGACAAGATGTCTTCGATTCGCGATTCCAGTGATTCGGCGGACCAGGCGATGCTGGCGAGCGGGTTGTTGATTTCATGCGCCACGCCAGCGGCCAGGAAGCCAACGCTGGCCATTTGTTCGCTGCGAACGACTTCTTTGGTTCGCTGTTGGACCTGTTCGTTCAGGTCTTGCTGGATCGATTGGAAGTTGGCGGTCATTGAGTTGAGGGCTTCGCCCAGTTCGGCGACTTCGTCTTCGGAGTTGAGTTCGATGCGGTGGTTGTAATTTCCACCGGCAACTTCTCGCGAGCCGGCGACGAGTTTCTCAAGTGGTGCGATGATGCGTGTTGAGAATTTCCAAATCAGCAGGCCGATCAAGCCGACGGCGGCAATCACTAGGACAGCGGTAATCCCAAACCAAGTCCGGTATTCTGTTTTGGCTCGGTTGGCAAACCGGTCCATCCGTTGCTGCATGAACACCGGAATCTCAGCGGCCATGGTTTGGAGTTCGGACAGTTCGCTTTCGAGCGGCGTGTAGATTTGTTCGGGGTACCAGACCCAATCGGTGGTTTCTTCTTCGTTGGCGATGCGTTTGATGCGATTGAGTTTTTTGCGAAACTGAATCACGAATTCGGTTTCTTGTTTCTTTTCTCCGATGCGAGGGTCAGCGGCTTGGCTGTTTTGCAGCTGGGTTTCGTAGTTTCGCAGTGCGATTTCCACGTCCATCAATTTCAGCAGAAATTGCGATTGATCGACTTGGTTGATCGCCAATTCGGGAGTTTGGTTGTTAAGTTGCGACAGCAATGATCGTAAGCGGCTGACTTGGTTGCCAAGTTCGGCGGCTTCGGGCAGTTCCATCGTGCGTTCGCGAACGGACTTGGTCAGCTGACGAAATTTGTCGACGCCCTGAAAACTTGCAAACGACAGCATCCCGACAATGATCAACATCATGATCACGCCAAACAGCATTTGTGCTCGAATTTTTCGGAGGTCTAACACCGTAAAGGTTCCACGGAGGGATGTTGGTTTGAGAGTTTAATTTAAGGGGCTGGTGATGGTGCCGCGGTCGATGTTGAGTCGCAAGTCGTTGGCTCGTTCGAGCAAGCGGTCGTCTAGTACTTGGGATTTTGGTTCCATGGTAAAGTCGAGCACTCGTTCGTCTCGGATTTCTCGACCGGCAAAGTTTTCAGAGATGAGACTTACGGGAAACGTTTGGTACCACTTTGGGTCGAATCGCTGTTGAACGTTGATGGTTTTGAAGCCATCGCGTTCGAGTTTGAGATCTCGGGTACCGCTGTAGGTGTAGGGCACCGAAAGCGGCGTGGCGCCAACGGATTGGCCATCGATCGCCACGAAGGCGCCTTCTGGAATACTGCGAATGATCATCCGACGTTGCACGCACCCACAACACGCCAACGGCATGATGGCGAGTGCAATGAGGAGCCAGTTGCGTGAATGGATCATCTGCTTGGACATTTTTGAGTTATTTTTGGCCACTTCGAAAATTTGGGTGGCGAAGTCTACAAAGCATGCCGAACGTCCGATAGACCGATTTTTTTTTGTCGACGATGCTGCCGCAAACGTTAGTTTTTCTACGAAAGAGCGTTGCGATTGCGGTTTGTTTGAGCTTTTAAACGTGTTTAAATCTTGAACAAGCTGGGCGTTGCAGATCGATGATTCCTTTGGTTTCCCGGTTTTTTGATGCTTGGGATCGGGGTAGAATGTCCCGCCGGGCTGTGTCTTTTATGGACGGCGGACGGTTAATTGCAGTGTTACGCAATCGGTTCCGCCGATTGCCAAGGATTCAGCTGACGGCCGTTCGCTGAACTCCACCTTTGCCTCTCCTTTCGCCTTACCAATTTGAATGCACTAAATGAGCGAAAGCCTATTGAACTGGGATGACTTTTTGCAAATCGCTTCGTTGAGCGATGTTGGGATGAGGCGTTCGAACAATCAAGATAACCTTTGCGTTTCGCTGGCTAGCAGCATGGAGCATTGGGGTCGCAAAGGGCATTTGTTCGTCGTTGCCGATGGCATGGGGGCTCACGCGGCCGGGGAGTTGGCCAGCAAGTTAGCGATCGATCATATTCCGCACTTGTATGCGAAGTACAACGATGATCCGCCGCCCGAGGCGATGCGGCAGGCAGTGAGAGATGCGAATTTGGCGATCCACCAGCGTGGACAAGCCAACGAAGAATTTCACAACATGGGTACGACTTGCAGCGTACTAAACATTTTGCCGCAAGGAGCGGTGTGTGCTCACATCGGTGACAGCCGAGTTTATCGTTACTCGCAAAACAAGATCGAGCAATTGACGTTCGACCATAGTTTGGTGTGGGAGATGAAAGCTGCGGGGCAGCTTACCGAAGA
>JALZWN010000078.1 GCA_023300235.1 Mariniblastus sp. | reverse complement strand
GGGCTGGAATGCTAGGAGGCGGTGTGGTTTGGGTGGCGCTGTCGCCTCCGCCTTCCGGCTCGTCGTTAAACTCTGCTGCTAGATTATCGGAAGAGCCATGCAGGGAGGATTGAAATGCTAGGAGGCGGTGTGGTTTTGGATGGCGCTGTCGCCTCCGCCTTCCGGATCGTCGTTAAACTCTGCTGCTGATTTTCCCCGAAGAGCCTTAGAAATCAGCATTGCCTGGCGTGCGAGGGAACGGGATCACGTCACGAATGTTGCTCATCGACGTCACGAACTGAACCGCGCGTTCGAGCCCCAACCCAAAACCTGCGTGTGGCACGGTGCCGTAGCGACGTAAGTCTGCATACCACCAGTACTCGTTAATGTCCAAGTCCTGCAGCTTCATTCGAGCTTCAAGCACGTCCAAGCGATGTTCGCGTTGTGAGCCACCGATGATTTCGCCAACGCCGGGGACGAGCACGTCCATCGCGCGAACGGTTTTGTCGTCGTCGTTGCAGTACATGTAAAACGGTTTGATCGTGTTCGGGTAATCGAACAAAATCACAGGGCAGTCAAAATGCTTCTCCGTCAAGTAACGCTCGTGCTCGCTCTGCAAGTCGATGCCCCATTTGACCGGATAGTCAAACTTTTGATCGCAGTTCTCTAGGATCTCCACCGCTTCGGTGTACGACAATCGTTTGAAGTCACTAGCAATGATTTTTTGCATACGCTCGATCAACGTTTTTTCTTCGTCGATACGGTCGTTGAAAAACTGCATGTCTTCCGCACACTTCTCGAGCGCGTCGGCGAAGATTCTCTTTAAAAACGCTTCGGCTAGATCCATGTTGTCGTTCAAATCGTTGAACGCCACTTCTGGTTCCACCATCCAAAACTCAGCCAAGTGCCGCGACGTGTTCGAATTTTCTGCACGGAAGGTTGGCCCAAACGTGTAAACTTTCCCCAGCCCGCACGCGTAAGTTTCGGCTTCCAGTTGACCGCTGACGGTCAAGTAAGAGGGTTTGTCGAAGAAGTCGAATTTGTAGTCCAGTTTTTCGACTTTGTTTTTGGCGATATGCTGCAAGTCCATCGTCGTCACCTGAAACATCTCGCCCGCCCCTTCGCAATCGCTGGCGGTGATGATCGGCGTGTTGACGTACAAGAACCCTTGCTCTTGGTAAAACTGGTGGATCGAATTGCAGATGCAGTTTCGAATTCTCGCCACGGCTCCGAAGGTGTTGGTGCGAGTTCGCAGGTGAGCCCATTCGCGGAGTTTTTCGAAGCTGTGCCGTTTCTTTTGCAGCGGGTACTCTTCGGGATCCGCCCAGCCGTGGACTTCGATTTTGCTGGCCAGCATCTCTGTGCTCTGGCCACGGCCACCGGACTCTTTGATTTCGCCGGTCGCCGAAATGCTACAGCCAGCGGTCAATTTTTTGACTTCGGTTTCGTAGTTTTCCAATGAGCCTTCGGCGATGATCTGGATGTTGCCTTGGCAAGAACCATCGTTGATTTCGATAAAGCTAAAGCCGGCTTTAGAGTCGCGTCGTGTGCGAACCCAGCCTTGCAGAGTACCGGTGCTGCCGATGGTGGATTCTTGACGAGCGTTGACGACTGAGATTTTGTTCATGGTGATTTGGGTGCAAAAGTGATTCTGCGAGACCCTGACCGCGAAGGCGGAGGGAGAGTAATTTAGGCATTGATTGTAACGCCAAGACCAAATCGCGGAAGGCACGAAAAAAGCGAGCCCACTGCATGGCAGGGGGCTCGCTTGGCTGGGTTAAAGCATCAGTCGATGTTTGCTTTGCTTGGCAGGTTTATCAGGCCAAGTACAGGCTGGCCTGTGCGCGACATATCAGAAAAGACAAAGTTGCCTTCGGGCTGGTCGTTCCGACTGGTCGTTAATAGTAGTCCGTTGTTTTGCTGCGGTTGCGACCGGAGAACCCGATCAACATCAGTAGTACGAACGTGATCACGCCGCCGATGATCAACCCGTCATTCAGGTTGCCGGAGAACTCGCCCGTTGAAAGCGAATCGATGAAGCCTTTGGAGAGCCTGCTCTTAACTGACAAGTAAGCCGCCGCAACTGCACCTGCCACGCCGATCAGCATCAGCAAGTTCCAGATCAACATCGACAAACCTCGTGGCTTGTCCACGCCCAGCAATTCTTTATTGTTCATCATCAAGAAGAACGCGAAGTAAGCGATCGGCAATAATACTGCTGCGAACGTTCCGGCGACAATCAGCAAGTAAGTTTGTGATCCACCAGACCACAGCCAAATCCAGCTGATGCCGGCCGCCAAAGCAAGCAGTGCTCCGAAGGATCGAATGGATCGACTTTCGTACTGTCCGGAGATCTCTGCAAACGCGTAGCCGTTGATCAGCATCAAAACGACGATCGTTGAAAAGCCCATCGCCAACGCACCCAAACCGAACACAAGCGGCGAGTACTCGCCTAGCAGCGGTTGAAGTGACAACGCGAGCATCTTGGAGTCAGGCTTGACGGTCGCCAAGGCCAGCTTGCGTTCGTTTGCTGGCATCTTGCTGACGTAGTCGGCGACCAACGCGGTCATCGCAGCGTCTTTGGCATCGACTTGTTGTTTGAGCAGCGATGGCTCTTGGGCAATGGTCGACATTGCGTTGATTTTTGCTAGTGCAGCCGCCTCCTCCGAGCCTTCTTTGCTTTCGATTAGCTTGCTAATGGGTGTCGCTAGTTTTTCGAAGAACAGGCTTTTCTGTACCACAGCCGAGTCGCTGCTTAAAATATTTTCGTCCGCTTTACCGTGAAAGGCACTCGCCGAAGTAATCACGATGCAGCTAGTGACCAAGATAAATGGAATCGCCATGCCGGTTACCAAATCCCAACGAGCCAAGCCGCGGAACGTTCGGTCCCAGCCGCGAGCGAGCATTGAGTAGGGCAACAAGAAAGTCATGTTAATGCCGACTGCCGCCGCCGCTGCCGCGACCATGCTTGTCTGGCGTGATTGGTTGATTGCGCTGGTCCAGTAACTGGCTGAATCAGAATCTAATCCTTCAGTCAGCGGAGCCAATTGAGGCGAAAGTGAATTCAGTGATTCCCAAATCGCAGTAGGGTTAAAGCTTTCCGCGATGACGTTCCAGTCAATTTCGCCTTTTTGGAACAGGATCACGACTGCACCAACAAAGCACAGAACAACGAAACCAATAATCAATTTCAAAATCCAGTCGAACAGCTTCGCAGCCGTCCCCGGTTTGTAGCTCATCATAACAACCACCAAAGCAATTGCTCCGATGATGCCCGTGACAATTAGTTTTGAGTTTTCGATGTTTGTTAGGTCGTCTATCAGAATAGTTTCCAGTACGTCATAGCACAGGGCGAACTGCGACATGATGAAAACCATGTTGGCGATGATCGTGGCGGTGATCCAAGCGGTGCCGAGAACTGGGTTGATGTGCCGGTTCATCGCCGCATAAGGACGCTCGCCCGAGGACAGCGTCACGTAGCTAATCGCCGACAGCATCACCACGCCGATTAGAATTGCGACCAGCTGCACCCATATCATTCCGGTGCCACCGAGCATTCCCAAGTACAACGCACTTCCCAGCGAGCCGCCGCCGAGAGTGATTGCGCTTTGCAACCAACCGGGGCCCGACAGGCGTAAAAAAGCTCCGAAGGTCGACACGAGCCCGTTTTCGTGGGCTTCACTAAGGATTTCTCGATCTCGGAAAGCTTGATCGCTCATCATTCAACTCGCTACGTGGATAACTATCTAGTGGAAGGGATCAGGGAAAGCGGTCCTTGGACAGACTACGCAACCCCTTTGTCAGTCAACCAACGCTCGACATCCAAAGCTGCCATGCAGCCAGTTCCTGCGCTGGTGATCGCCTGCCTATAGTAATCATCGGCCACGTCGCCAGCAGCAAAAATCCCCTCAACGCTGGTGTCTGTGCGAAAAGACTTGGTCCAATTGATGTAGCCTTTGTCGTTCACGTCGATTTTCCCGTTTAAAAAGGCGGTATTTGGCGTGTGACCGATCGCCACAAACATCCCGCCAACGCTCAGTTCCGACGTGGAATCGTCGACGGTGCTTTTCAAACGCAGGCCGGTTACTTCCTTTCCGTCCCCCAAAACTTCATCCACGACCGAATTCCAGTGGATTTCGATTTTCGGGTTGTTGATAGCTCGATCTCGCAAAATTGGAGACGCCCGCATTTCGTCTCGGCGGACGATCATGTGTACTTGCGGACAATTCTTCAGGTTCGCCAAGTAAGAAGCTTCCTCGACCGCAGAATCTCCACCGCCAACGACGGCCAGTTCTTTACCACCAAAAAACGGCAAACCACCATCGCAGACCGCACAGGCACTCACGCCTTTGTTCTTATACTCTTCTTCAGAATCCAAGCCCAAGTAATTGGCTCGTGCACCCGTGGCAATGATGATCGCATGCGTTTCGACCGTCTCGCCGTTGCGGCGAATGACTTTGTAAGGCTTGCTACTAATGTCGATATCGACGATGTCGTCTTCGATTGCTCGGGTGTCGAAGTTGAGCGCCTGCTGCCGCATCAACTCCATTAGCTCTGTCCCTTGGACGGCATAGTGCGGTTTGTCGTTTTTTGTGTGGCCTTCCGGGGCGTCGGGGAAATTCCATTCGCGCGAACTATCGACCGCGCTACGAACAAAGGAAAAAACATCGCCGACAGGAAAGCCGGGGTAGTTTTCAACTTCGGTGGTGTAAGCCAGTTGCCCCAAAGGGATCATGTGCACGCCATCCGGATTGACGGTGCCTTCGAACACGAGCGGATTCAAGTTCGCACGAGCGGCGTAAATAGCAGCAGACCAACCGGCAGGGCCGCTTCCAATAATGACTACTTTTTCAGGCATGGTGGGGATCACTCCAAGGTTCAGGTGTACGGTCCGTTTTTATAACGTTGTTTAAAAACCGCCAGCATCGTCGAATAATCGGGCTCGTTTCTCAAGTCCTAAGACGATTTTGGAAGGTTTTTTCGGGGATGTTGTGGCGATGTAGGATGCCAGCAAGGAGGGGAACTGTTCATCCAAGGCGTCGTGATCCCCAACCCTGTAAGAGTCTCAGGGCTCGACCAGCCGCCTTTCTTCGGGGCTTCGCTACGGTTCTTGGGGTGGGGAGATTCGATCGAAGGCGATTGGCGAGCTAGTTTTCTGGTGACGGGCGAGTTGTTAAAGGGCTCGTTATCAAGGGCTCGTTAATTTGAATTGTCGTTCCGGCCGGCTCGCAACCAGCTTCCACGAATTTTCCGTTGCGGTACAAATTGGCAGCGCCAGCCAAACGCCACTGGCCGGAGACGAGGGGCTGTTCGTGTTAACAATGGGCTCATTCGGGTGCCTGTTCACGGTTTGGCCGCTAGCAAATTTGCTTGCGAAAGCGATCCGCCTGCCGACCAGCCGGTCGTCGGCAGCCCAGCCAGTTTCGGTTTCGTTTCCAAAAGTCAGCACGGGCTTGCCGCAATCGGCTCAGTTGCCTCAGGCCTCAGTTGCCTCAGGCTTAACGCTGTTTGCTTTGGATACCGTTTCAGTTGAACGTCGTTTGCTTAGAACGTCGTTTGAATTGAACGTCGTTTGCTTAGTTTTTTCAAAGTGCTAGCCCGGCCCTGGACGCGCATGCCTGTTCGACAATCATGGCCGTGAGGTCTTTTTAATGAGTGTGGCGGGCGGCACTGGGCGCGACAATTCACTGTGCGGTAGCCAACTTAACGTCGTCTAGGATGTTAAACTTTAACGACTGTGCGGGCTGGGTGTTGCGTGCTGCTTGAAAAACCTGAATTACCGGCACAATCGGGTCACCTGTTTTCAGTATGCATGCCGATACAACCGGCGTAACCGCTTCCTGCCAAGCGAGTACAACGGTTTACAGATCAGGCGAAACACGAGTTCGCTTTCTCACGGGAAATTCAAAATGGCGATGCAAGTCAAACACATGGTAACTTTCGGTCTCGGACTTGGGATCGCTACCGCTTTCGGTTACCACTTCCTGTCCAGCCCGCGAAACAACGTAGCCTCGGTGAATGCCACGCAAGTTACACCGCTGGATAGTTTCGAAATCGCTCAGCCGCCAGCGCTTACCAGTACAGCTCCGGCCCAGCCGGAAGTGAACGATCATTTCCGAGTAGAAGCTCAGCCTTTACTTTCACCGGAGGTCCGGTCAATGCCTGCCGACCGTCCTCAAACGGATAAGCTCAGCTACAAAGACCTTGTCGCAGCAATGCCAGCGTCTGTGCCGCCAGCAGAACCAGTTATGGCGAGTACCGAAATCGCTGACTCGGGCACCAGCTTTTCGCTTGATCACAACATTTCGAGCAACGTCGAGTCTGATTTTGTGTTCGACGACGCCGAAGTAACCGCTCGACCAATCGATGCTGATGCGACCGAAAATAGCTTTCAACTAGAATTGTTGCCGGCCGATTCAAGCGAAGATCTTGAGTTGGACATGGCCGTGGTCAGCCAAGCCGCTGATGAAGTTTTGGCCGACGATAGGACTTTCGAAGTCAGCTCTGCACAACCGGTTCCAGTTCAAAGCCAAGACGAGTCTTTCGCGGTTGTGGTTGACTACAACTCGAAGCGAATTGACCGCTCTGTCGATACCCTTGAGTCAACGACAGGATCGTCTAATCGGATCGCTTGGAAGCCAAACCCGTTCATTGACAACACGCCGGCAGTGGGTCTGGATACCAACACGCCGGCAGACGCCGAAGCATCGTTTGATCTGGAGTTGCCTCAAGCCAGCGTGACGCGAGAGCAATCGGCTGTTGCTATGCAAAACGTCAAGCCTGTTCAAGCTGAGGGTAGCGTGCTAAGCCTGATGGATCCGATGAATGAGAGCCCTTACCAGAGTCAAAGTCGTGAACGCGACCTGGTTCCAGTTCAACCCGAGCAACTTGCTCCGCAAGTACAGTTGTCGCTGGACAGTGCTGCCGCTCAAAAGGCAGTGCATCACATCGAATACGGCAAGACGCTTTCCCGCCGCGGTGCCGCCTTTACAGCTCGGCAAGAATTCTTGGCAGCGTTGCAGGTCATTGCCGCTTCGAACGACAGAGCCACCGGCGGCCATCGCCATAGCAAAGCATTGCGAACGGCGATGATTACGATCAAAGAAGCGAATGATTTTTCAGTCGCCAACTCTGAACAGCAGATTTACATGGACGTTACTTCGGTTGTCGAGAGCCATCAGAGTCGAGTGTTAACGCGGGCACAGGCTGCGAGCTTGTCTCCCGTCCAAGCCATGAACCGCTACTTCGCTCACGCCCAAGACCAACTGGACTTGGCTGGCGGACGCAACGTCGTCAGCTCCGAAGTGTTCTACTGCATGGGAAAGCTTCATACATTGCTCAATCGAAAGCAAAAAGTGCTTGGCCCGTACGAAACGGCTCAGTCAGTCGTCTATCACCAAGCCGCTTTGCTCAGCGACAACCAACATCATCGAAGTGCCAACGAGCTAGGCGTTTTGCTGGCTCGCAGCGGACGCTTGGAACAATCAAAAATGTTGTTTGAGCGAAGCTTGATGTCGCAACCGACGGTTCGCACTTGGCAAAACCTAGCCGAAGCTCATCGACGACTTGGGGAAACCGGTTTTGCTAACCAAGCTAGTGCTGAAGTGCAGATGCTGGCAAACAGCTCTACACCGCGTGTTCAGTCTAACAACATTCAGTGGAAACCCGTCGAAGTCTTCAATGCCGACGCTCCGGTCGAGTTTACCCCGCAACAACAGCGAGTCGCGAGCCTTCCCAGTGCACCTGTCGCAAGGCCGAATGCTGATTCTGGCAAACCGTCAGCAGGGAAGTCGATCGCTGATCGCATTAAAGGGATTTTTTAATCACGAAAATTCC
Organism: Mariniblastus sp.; assembly: GCA_023300235.1. Taxonomy (GTDB): domain Bacteria; phylum Planctomycetota; class Planctomycetia; order Pirellulales; family Pirellulaceae; genus Mariniblastus. The sequence goes on along the minus strand of JALZWN010000078.1, from coordinate 8,473 downwards.
TAGCAGCTTGATCGGCTTGGTCACAACCAACGCCGTTCAAGGTGCCGCTTGAACACTCCTAGTAATCACCACCCCAAAAATTCACTCCGAATCTCTACGCTGATCACGGTTTTAAAAATGAAACAGTCCATCAACATTGCACTCACTCTTGCAATCGCATTCGTCACTGGTGTTTTTTGCATCTCGCTTTTGCCAACACAGCAGATTGATTTAAATCAGCAGGCAGATTTGATTGCCAAGCCAATAAATCAAGTTGTATCGGCAGACTATGAGGTCGGCCGAGAAACCGACGGCATTCAGCTTTGCCAAGGATTTAGCTTCCAAGCTCCTCAGCAAGGTGGTTGTGACGGCAGCTGCGGTGTCGTAAGTCAGTCCATTGGCCAGTCTGGCTACATTGACCAGTCCGGCTACGTTGACCAGTCCAGCTATGTTGGCCAGTCCGGCTACGGACAACCAGGTAAATTTTATGCCGGCGTGGACAATGGAACTCGTCGCATCGGCAATCGAGAGGCAAAGTGGCGATCTGCTGGCAATGTTCCTTTCGAAGAATTTGGTCCTGGTGAATGGATCGGTCCTCATCGTTCTCCGCACCTTGGCCAGTATCGAATACGAGTCGGCGACGATTTGGAATTTGTTTACGTTCGTACCCGCGAGAAATCACTTAATCCGTATCAGCTGTATGTTGGTGACACGATCGAAGTATCTTCAGCCATCGACGAGACGTTGAACCAAGCTGACTTGATCATTCGCAGCGACGGCAAGACTACTTTCTCGCTGATCGGCCAAGTCATGTGTGCGGGAAAAACGGTTGAAGGCCTGCAACGCGAACTCAACGATCGTTACACCGAGTTTGTTCGTGAGCCAAACATCGTGGTGCAAGTCCGCGAAGGCGACACGCCGCTTAGCGACATCATCGACAGCGTCGATGCTCGTCAGGGGCAAGGTGGTCAGGCTCGCGAGACAACCGTTGCTCCCGATGGCACGGTTCAGCTGCCAGGCATCGGTAGTGTTCCAGCGGTAGGATTGACGCTTGACGAAATCGCTCGCGAAGTGAATGCTCGTTACCGCTTACGACTTGGTGGCATCGAAGTCACTCCGATTTTGCAAGAAATCTCACCTCGCTTTATCTTCGTGCTTGGCGAAGTCGCTGGCCCCGGTCAGTTTCAGTTGACAGGGCCAACCACTGCCCTGCAAGCTTTAGCTCTGGCTCAAGGCGACATCGATGGCGGCAACTTGCGTCAAATCATCGTGATGCGTCGCGATCAAAACTGGCAGCTAACCGCAACCAAGCTCGATCTTGCTGGAGCGTTATATGGTAAGCGACCACAACCGTCGGACGACATTTGGTTACGAAATGGTGACATTGTGTTGGTCCCTCGCAAACCGATCCAACGGTTTAGCGAAGCAGTCAATCAATATCTTACAAACACGCTCTACCAGATCTTCCCACAACAGGGCATTGCGTTGAACTTCGACAGCTTCACGACCATTAACTAGATTTTTTAAGAGCCCCTGCGGTCAATGTCACGGTTGATCGTGGGGGTTTTTGATTTGAATTTGATCGCAGCCGATGTCGCCAGACGTCGGCTGTGTCTTTGGAAGGATGGCGAACCCGGCGATTTGCTGGGCAGCCGAATGCCAACGCTTGATCTGGCCGATGCAGATTGCCAAAACACGGTGAACCGTTGTTCCGGCATCCGCTCTAACGACATATACTTTCGTGCTTGCAAGGCCCGCGGTTTGTAACGCGGTCCGCTAAATTTATCTTATTCGAAGATTGAAAATGACCACAGTAAAGCTTCCCGATGGGAGTCTGAAAGAATTCGATTCCGCCGTTTCTGTTTACGATGTTGCCAAAAGCATTGGCTCGCGATTGGCCAAAGACGCCCTGTGGGGGGAGATCGATGACCAGCCAGTAGAGATGGATTTTGAGCTGCCGCAAGGCGAGCCGGTCAATCTGAAGATCATCACCAAGAAGAGCCCTGAGTTGCTGGACACCATGCGACACAGCTGCGCTCACGTGATGGCCCGCGCCGTTATGCGAATCAAAAAAGGCGTGCAGCTGGCGTTTGGTCCTTCGACTGACGGTGGGTTTTACTACGACTTCGAATGTGCTGACCCGCTAACCGAAGATGACTTTCCTGCTATCGAAAAAGAGATGCAAAAGATCATCGATCTAGATGAACCTTTTGAGCGTGTGGTGCAAGAACGCGAGCAGGCCGTCAAGCTGTGTCAGGATTTGAAACAAGAATTCAAAGTCGAACACATCCAAACCGGACTCGCCGAAGACGATACGCTTTCGTTTTACCAGCAAGGCGAATTCGTCGATCTTTGCCGCGGCCCGCACGTGCCGTCGCCCAAACGAATCGGCGCGTTCAAGCTGTTGTCGATCGCCGGTGCATACTGGAAAGGCGACCAGTCGAATCCGCAATTGCAACGTGTGTATGCGACAGCGTTTTTTAACCAAGCGGAGTTGGACGAGCACTTAGCCAACCAAGAAGAAGCCAAGAAGCGCGATCACCGAGTGCTTGGCAAGCGGCTTAATTTGTTCCACGTTGATGAAATGGTCGGGCAGGGGTTGATCCTTTGGAAACCCAAAGGCGCCTTCATTCGCCAGCAACTGCAAGACTTCATCTCCGAGCATTTGACTCGTCAGGGATACAGCCAAGTCTTCACGCCTCATGTCGGCAAATTGGATTTGTACAAAACCAGCGGCCACTTTCCTTACTACCAGGAAAGCCAGTACCCCGCATTGGTCGATCGTGACTACTTGAAAAAGTTATCCAACGAAGGCTGTAGCTGTAGCGACCTGTCCAACTTGATGGAAAAGGGTGACATCGAAGGCTACTTGCTGAAGCCGATGAACTGCCCGCACCACATCAAGATTTACAGCTCCGAACGGCGTAGCTACCGTGACCTACCAATTCGGTTGGCAGAGTTCGGTACCGTTTATCGCTGGGAACAGTCTGGCGAAATCGGTGGCTTGACTCGCGTCCGTGGTTTTACTCAAGACGATGCCCACTTGTTCGTTACCCAAGAACAACTTGCAGGCGAACTGATCGGTTGTATTGATCTGGTCAAAACCGTTTTCGGTGCCATGGGCATGAACGACTACAGTGTTCGTGTGGGACTTCGAGATCCCGACAGCACGAAGTACGTTGGCGATCCGGCGAACTGGGACTTGGCCGAACAGGCCTGTCGCGAAGCTGCGGAAACACTTGGCCGACCGTTCACAGAGGACGCTGGCGAAGCTGCGTTCTACGGGCCGAAGATTGACTTCGTGGTCAAAGATTGCATCGGCCGCAAGTGGCAGCTTGGTACCGTCCAAGTTGACTACAATTTGCCCGAGCGATTTGGTCTGGAATACATGGGCGCCGACAATACGCCTCATCGCCCGATCATGATTCACCGGGCTCCGTTCGGTAGCATGGAACGCTTCATCGGGGTTTTGATCGAGCACTTTGCAGGGAACTTCCCGCTGTGGTTGGCTCCCGAGCAGGCGAGATTGCTAACAGTGAGCGACAAGTCTGAAGCTTACGGAAAAGAAGTTCACGGCAAGATGAAGGCCGCTGGGCTTCGCGTCGAAGGCGATTTCCGCAGCGAAAAGCTGGGCTCGAAGATCCGCGATGGGCAGTTGGACATGGTGCCATACATGCTGATCGTCGGTCCACGGGACGCCGAAAACGGCACGGTTTCGATTCGTGATCGCGTCGAAGGCGACTTGGGCGCAGTGCCGGTTGAGGAGGCAATTGCCAAGTTTCAGCAAGAAGTCGAGCAAAAAACGGTTCGTTAGGCTCGGGGGGGACTTGGGCGAGGCGGGGCGAATTTTGGGCCTGCCAGCGTAGGACCGATCCAAATCCCTTAAAAAAAGTAACGTTTTACTGGCTTCTTGCTAGTAAAACGATACAATTCGGACATCAGCGACGAGCATTTCGTGGTTGATGTTTTTAAAAATTGGCGAGCTTGGTACCATTCAAGCATAACAACGACTGCACCTGTCTTTTTGAAAGGGACAACGATTCCACCGAGTGACAAAAAACAAAACCGGATCAACGAGCAAATTCGCAAGACACCGATCCGAGTTATTGACCAAGATGGCAACCAGCTAGGTGTCATCCCAACGAAAGAAGCTCTCGATAAAGCACGCGATGCTGGTCTTGACTTGGTAGAGGTCGCTGGAGAAGCGAAACCGCCAGTCTGTCGAATCATGGACTTTGGTAAGTTCAACTACGACAAGAAAAAGCGACAGACGAAAAATAAGTCGCACCAGACCAAGCTTAAAGAGATTCGTGTACGTCCAAAAACGGGCCAGCACGACATCGACTTCAAAGTCAAAAAAGCCATCGGCTTCCTTGAACATCACGACAAAGTTCAAGTCACCGTCCTGTTCCGCGGGCGCGAAAACGCTCACATCGATGAAGGCCGAAAGGTCATGGACGGCATCATTGCTCAACTCGAAGAGTACGGCAAAGTCGAAAGCAGACCATCGCAGCAGCAACGCCGCATGATCTGTACCATCGCACCGTTGAAAACATCATAGTGTGGACTCGTAGTCGTTGTCATCGACCGAGTAAAAGTTGATAACAAATCAAAGCACGATCAGATAGATCGTGCTTTTTTTGTGCGCGTGGTTCAGCAGCAGCCCGAGTGCGTGAGTTTTGAAATTGCAAAGGTTCGGACTGGTCCCGGAGGGGCTTCAAGCGACTGGATGGTGGGAAGTAAAACGCCATCACTGGACCCGAGTCTTTTTTTCCGCCTTGGATTCTTGCGGCGCCAACCACTGCTGGTCTTTCAGCCAAGCTTCCAGTTGCTTGTTCCACCCCGCAATTGGTTTTTGGGATTGCTTAATTCCGTATCCATGACCGCCGCTTGCATAGGCATGCAGTTCCGCCGGCACGCCGTGTTCGCGAAGTTTTGCAAACAGCAGCGCCGACTGGGCGCCGCGCATTCTGTCATCACCCGTGACCGCCATAAAAGTCGGCGGTGAATTTTTCGTGACACGAATCAAATCGCCTAGCTCTGCTTTGTCGTCTCGATATCCATTGCCCATGTAAGCCGCGTAGATCGGGCACATGAAATTTGGTGCTCGGTCCACTTGGTCTATTTGGTCGCGCGGTGCATAAGTTTCAGTCGACGAATTCAAACCCGCCATCAATGTTAGGTGTCCGCCAGCGCTAAAGCCCAGCACTCCAATTCGTTCAGGATCGATGCCGTACTGCTGGGCGTTGGAGCGGACCAAGCGAATGGAACGTTGCAAGTCTTGCATCGGCTCCCAATGGAAACGCTTCGTCCGCCGCGGGACACGGTACTTGAGCACAAACGCGGTAACGCCGATCGAATTCAGCCACTTCGCCACGTCGATGCCCTCGTGTTGGTGGCAGCAGCGACCGTAACCACCGCCGGGGCAGACGATGATCGAACAACCAGTGGCGATGTCTGCGGCTGGCCGAAAGATCATCAGCGAAGGGTCTTGAACGTAAGACAAACACCTTGCGTTCACGTTCTTCTTTTCCAGTTGAGCAACTTTGGCCGCTGGGAATACTGTCGCACCCGGCGGCAAGCCGGTCGGCCAAACTTTGATTTCTTCGAACGGATCGGTTTGAGCAGTGGGCTTTACTCGATCTGCTTGAGCTTGAGCTTGAGCTTGAGCCTGAACTTGCGTTGATTGAGTCAACGACTGGCAGGAGAGCAGGATTGCCAGCAAGCAGCCGAACTGGATTGAAGGGTGGTAGTTTTTTGACATAACGAAGACTTCCTATTGGGCGGATACCAGCACGGCGCCTTTTGTTCGGCGCCTTTTGTTTGGCGAAACAGTGTGGTTTTTCGATGTGGAGGATAAGAGAATCAACCACGGATGAACACCGATAAACACAGATTTTCAAACGCACCCCAGTGGTTGCAAACTTTTTCGCAGCCCCAAGTGTGTAATAGAAAAATAGAGTTTGAAGAATCGATTTTTCATTCTAAGTATAGTGATTCCGGGGTTTTAGTGGCAGCGGCGAATGATTTCCGGATTTCAAGGGGGGAGTGTTTTTTCACTGTTGAGAACGCTTTTCGATAGCAACGAAAGAAAATCGATTAAGCCCAAGGGGCTGGCAGTTTTTATAGCCCAGTTTAAAAATCGAAGATTTGAAAGGCTGGGTTGGGATGCGTTCCTACGCACAAAGGACCAACGGTCCGGCAGATAAATGGTACTACGGTAGGTTCTCTAACTGGCGGGCCGTTGGCCCTTTAAATCTATCTTGCGATGCTGCCCCAGCCCTGCGGAACTTTCAGTTCCTGCGGCGGGGCTAGAGAAATGGTCAGGCCCTTGGCAGCCACTAAATCCCCGGAAGATATAGCGTCGAGTCTTGCTCTACTGCCCACTTAGGATCGTGATGAATCCTGCGATGTCTAAAAAGTCCACGCTACCGCTTCGGTCAATATCCGCTTCGTCCTGGAAATCTCCGTTGGTCAAGAGGGAGATAAACGGGGCAATATCTAGAAAGTTCGCAGCAGCGTCGCCGCTTACATCTCCCAAAACGAAATTAACCTTCCGAATCGAGTTCGACCCCTCAAAGATCACATCGCCGCCGACCAAGGCTTGGCCAGTCAAGGTTGTAAAAGTGCCTAAAGTCAGTGCACCATTGGGGACAAAGACGTTTCCAAATAAATCGCTGTTTAGGTCAAGGTTTCGACCGACTTCCAAAGTGATATTGTCTGCTTCATTGAGAGCGGGGTCTAACCCAGAAAGACGAACGCCGTTAATGCTTTGGATGAGATCTAGGCTGACATTCTCTGCTGCGATAAACACAAAGATGCCTCCGTTGGTTGTGTCGAAGCTTAGTTCGTTAAGGCTGAAATCAGAAACGACATTTTCAAACACATAGATCCCCGTTGATAAGCTGACCGTGTTTGCGCTTCCAAAATTAAGCGAGCCATAAATCCCTGGAGCCAGCGAGATGTCCTCAAAAGTCGCAAGGTTAATGTCATTGAAGCCCGCGCTCAGGTCGCTCGCCTCTGGCAGGCTGGGGGCGACGAACAGTTCAAGGTTCACCGGTCCGCCAACGGACTGAGTGCCTGTGATTTCCGCAAATGTGCCAACCGTTAAATTACCTTGGTGAGTGACGTCGCCGTTGACGGTGCCTTCAATCAAAACATCACTTCCAGCGATAATATTTCCATTGATGGTGGCAAACGTAAACGTTTGGCTAACGCTTTGACCGGCTGTGACATCGCCGTTGACCGTGGTGCTGCTAGAGATCTCAATACCTCCGGTCACACTTGTGATTGGGCCGTCGAGTACTGATCCTGGACCTCCGACGCCGCGGATCGAATTGTTGAAAAAGACCTCGCCCCGAGCGGAATCAAAACCTTCGCTTGAGAGGCTGCGAGCACCGAAGATTGAATCGACATCAAGTGATCCGAAAACCTCGCCCGCAACCACCGTCGTCCCGCCTTCAACCGAACCATTGAGAACCAGATTGCCGCCGGCGTAGAGTGCTATGTCGTCCAAATTAATTTGAGGCCGTTGGGGAGAACTTTAGCCAAAACTTTGGGCTGAAAGCATGGCGGAAAAAAGTACGACGGCAAGGCCGAGTGGGCGATTAAATTTCATCGTAGATCTCTGGAAATGAAAGATGGCGTTGTGGGGAATACATCTCATATCGTGACCGACCCTGCTTTGCTGTGTACCAATTAGAAACGAGGGTACTTGAATACTGCGGGCTGGCCTTGCCACAAATTATGGCTGGCTTATGGGACAGGTACACCTGTTTTGAAGAAAGGTTACCGCCAGAATGTGCGAAAAGCAATTTTTTTGCGTTCAAGGCTGGACGACTCTGTGCAATCAATACTCGCTTGCTGAACCAGTGCACAAGAAAGGGGGGCAGGAATGCAAGCTCGACACGCCCAATGCATTTGGGGCGACCGGAGCCTTGATGACGGATTTTGAGGGTTTGATGATCAAGAAGAAACGATTCTCGACAAAAACATCACGAACAAATATACTTTCGGATTGTCAAATCAACGGGCAGGTGTTCCACTTTGCCTCGCTTCGATGCCCCCGTAGCTCAGCTGGATAGAGCAACTGACTTCTAATCAGTAGGTCGCAGGTTCGAATCCTGCCGGGGGTGCTTTTTGTTGGTTGAGGATTTTCAGCGAAACTGAAAATGTGACGGTAGCGGTTCCAGCCTGCCGGCGGGCATGACAGCCTGAAAGTACTGTCGCCAGAGGTTGCTGTCCGTAGGCTTTTTTGAAACGCGTCCGCCTACTTGATGAAAGAGCCTGATGGAGAAGACTTGCCGCTTCGTTTTATACGTTGGAATCTTGCTTTCGGTGCTTGGAGCTAATTCGCTTGCCGCAGGTCAAGTGAATTCAACTAACGTTAACTTGCCTGTCCTTTTAGCCGCAAGGCGGCCCCACTGCTTCCCCTGTCAAGGAGCGATGACCTTCTTAAGAACATCCACCACCTTGTCTAGGAACGGATCCTCTA
>JALZWN010000077.1 GCA_023300235.1 Mariniblastus sp. | reverse complement strand
TTAGGGTAGCTGGATTCGCCAGAATTCAGTTTGATTCAGAGAAAACCGAACTCTGGCGAGTCCGGCTACATGTTTCGATTCTAATCTTTATCTTTGGCAGACCTCTAGCCGCGATCGAGATACTCAAGCTTCAACGGATCGGAACTGGCGGGATCGTCAACGCGAATCGCAATCGTGCCGTCGAGCACACGCTCAATCAAATGCCCGATCATCTCTGCTCGCCAACCGCTGGCCAAAGCTGGTTTGTCTTTCGGGCTGATCATCCCTAATTTCCAGGCCGCCATCGTGCGGACATCGTTAGCGGTGCCCACCAGCGAAGGAGCAATGCTCTGATCGCGGCAAACGACATTCAATGCCGTCGACAAAAACTGCCCCAACAAACCAAGGTTTGTCGACTTGCCCCGAGGCAAACGCTTGGGCCACTCGTCTTGCGGCAATGCGTTCGCTTTATCGATCGCTTCGATGATCGGCTCGGTCATCGATCGGTTGACCCGGCTTTCGAAACCACGGATCGCTTTCAATCGCTTCAAATCCGAACTACCGCGTTTGGCCAATTCGACAATCAAATCGTCCGGCAAAATCCGTTTCGGCGAACGGTTTTTCTCTTCGGCAACTTGATCACGAGCAATCCACAGTTCACGAACGATCGCCAGTGCTGGCGGCTTCAAGCTACTGATCCCAGACACGCGACGCCATTGCGGTTCGTCATGCGTTTTGCATAAATGAATTTGCCAAGTCTCCATCTCGTCCTCGAACCACTCAGTTCGATTGAGTTTGTCGAGCTTTTTAGAAAGCTTTTGGTAGAGCCGCTTTAAGTGAATCACATCCGACAACGCGTATTCAATTTGGCGATCCGATAAAGGTCGCCGACGCCAATCGGTTCGGGTCTCGCCTTTGTCGATCGTTTTGTTCAACGAACGAGAAACCAAATTGCCGTAGCTGATCGGATAGTCATCGCCCACCATACCGGCGGCCAGTTGAACATCGAACAGTCGTTTCGGGTAAGCCCCGCTGGCTCGGTAGCAAAACAAGAATTCTTCTCGAGCCGCATGCGCGATGGTGATATGATCGCCATCAACCAAGAAATCCCAGAAGGGCATCAAGTCACTGACCGCCATCGTGTCAATGATCGCATACACGTCGTCGACGGCCACTTGCAGCAGACAAAGCTCGGGGCGATACCGGCTTTCGGAAACGAATTCGGTGTCGAAGCCAACGATCTTCGCGCCGGCGGAATCTTCGCAAAATTTTTGCAACTGCGAGTCGCTATCAATGTATTGAAAGTCGGCTGAGGCCATTAAAATTCGGTCTAGTTGAGCTCGTGTGAGCGGCGGTTGGAAATTGGTAAAAGCCTAGCCTGTGCCGCTTGCAGATCGAGCCAATGCAGCGCCGAAGTTCCACCGCCAGCATTGGGCTGCGGAGCGTTCAAGCTACACGTCGGTCGCCCTTGGCTCCGCAAAAGTGATGTTCTTTTGCGGAGTCAAAGGCGATCATCTAAGTTTTGCGACAGCAGGCTCGCTGCGACCAGCGTTTTTCGTTTGGCCACGGCTTGTTTTGAGACATTTAGGTTAACTAGAACCACAAAATTTTAATAGAGCGAGTTTTTCTGTGTCGAAACGGCCCACCTCAAATAACCTTGCCGATTCGCCGCCGCTTACCCAAAATCGCTGCGGCTTACTGGTCAGCGTCCGCGATGCCGCCGAGGCTCGACTGGCTCTGAAGCATAAAATCGATGTACTGGATCTGAAAGAACCCCTCAACGGGGCGTTAGGGCCAGTATCGGAAACTGTGATCGCACAGGCTCAACAATTAGCAGCGGCCGTTCCGCCGGACAGACGGCCGAAGCTAAGCTTTGCCTTAGGCGAACTGGCAGACTGGGACTTCGAGCGTTGGCCGAATTTGCTTGCTCGTTACCCGGGCGAGCAAATCACTGGCTTTAGTTTCGTGAAAATTGGATTGGCGGGCGATCCCGAAGAAGCAGACTGGCAGTTCAGGTGGAGACAATTGTTCGCTGAGTTGCCAGAGACTATCCAGCCCGTTGTCGTCGGCTATCTAGATCGTTTGCCAGAATTACAAAACTCGATCTCAGGCGAATCCGCCAATACTTGCTGCCCTTCAATCGAACAGTTGGTCGATTTTGCTCAATCGCAGGCACAAGTATCAACGATCCTGCTAGACACCTGCGACAAACAAAATGACTTATTCGCCAGCGTCGACGATCGACGGTTGAAAGAAATTATCGCCGCGGCAGATCGAGCAGGCCTATCAACCGTGGTGGCAGGGTCGGTTAGAACCGAATCCTTGCAACGCGTAATCCACGCCGGTGCGAACTTGGTCGGCGTCCGCGGCGCCGTTTGCGACGGCGACCGAAGCGGGCAATTGTGCGAACAGAAACTGAAAGCGTTCAGCCAAAATGTAGCGGGCTCATCGTCGCCTTTCGCTCCGCGAAAGTAGCGCTACCCCAAGCCCCAAGCCCTAAGCGGACATTCCCGAAAAGCCAGGTGTTGATTCAGGCTGTTACTTCTTAAGGCGACCGCTGGCCAGCCAGAACCGGCTACGATTATAACAATCGCTTGAGCGAACTGAGGCTGGGCTCATCGCATGCAAGCAGTCGGTGTCTTCGAGATTGAAAGAACGCTACTTTCGCGGAGCGAAAGGCGACTATCCCTGGCTTCGCTCCTAGCTAAGCAAATCTGAGATCACGTTCCCGTCGTCGGCGATCGTAAACGGCCGGCCTGACGGCGAGACGACTTTCTTGGTTAGGGAGATCCCCATGCAAGTTGCGATCGTGGCGTTGAAGTCTGTAACGCTGACTTTGTTTTCGACCACTTCGCGGCCTTCGTCATCGGTCTTGCCGTACTTCATTCCGCCTTTGATTCCGCCACCGGCCAACAAACAACTGAACGCTTGCGGATAGTGATTCCGGCCATTCTCGCGGCCGGTTTGAATCTTCGGTGTGCGTCCAAACTCGGTCGCCAAAACAACCAAAGTCGAATCCAACAAACCGCTGGCTTCTAAATCCGCCAGCAATGCACCCATTGCCTGATCCAGCACGGCGCCTTTTTCTCCGACTCGCTCAAAATTGTTGCCGTGCGTATCCCAACCGCCATCGGTGACTTCGATAAACTTGACGCCGTTTTCGACCAAACGACGAGCCAGCAAGCAACCCTGACCAAAGCGACCGCGACCGTACCGATCTCGTACTTCGTCTTTTTCTTGCGTCAAATCAAAGACCGCCAAGTCCTTGCTCTTCATCAACGACACCGCCTCGTCGTACATCGACGCGTAGGCTCGGGCTTGTTTGATATCGAACTTCTTCGTGAACCCAGCGTTCATGTCATTGAGTTTTTTCAGCCGCGACGCGAATCGATCTTCGGTCACGTCTTTGTAGCGTTGACTGTATTGTAAACCTGCTTCCGGATCCCCGATCGGCAGCGCGGAGTGCTCGGACTCAAAATACCCAGCCCCAAGCCCCGAACTGTTTCCGCCGATTTTGACGTTGGCAGGCAGCGTGCGATTAGATCGCTCACGCATTCGCGAAGACCAAGCACCCAAGTCCGGATGTTGAATCGTACCTCGCTGAAAGTAACTGGTGTGCATGAAGTAACGGCCTTGTGCGTGTGCACCTTGCGTTGAATTCATCGAGTTCACGACCGCCACGTTGTGCATTTGCTTGGCCAGCGCGGGGAAGAACTCGCTGATCTGAACACCGTCGGCGCTGGTCCTGATCGACTCAACCGGCCCTTGGGTTTCCGCGCCGGGTTTGGTGTCAAAAGTATCTAAGTGGCTCATGCCGCCACCCATGTACAAGTAAATCACCGCCTTGGCCTTGCCGCCGACTTTGGGCATTGTTGCACCGGCGGGCGCGGCAGCGGCGAGTTGCGACAGCATCGGCATCGCCCCAATGCCGAGCATCGTTTTGGCGGCGCCGGTGATGAACGACCGACGAGCGAAAGGGTCTTTAATTAAATTGAAATCACTCATCTCAACAACCTCGCTAATAAAACACTTGTATGGCCTGCCGTCGCTTACGGACTACTTTTGAAAGATAAATTCGTTTGAGTTGGCAATCGTCCAAATCAAATCAGAGAACGTGTCCGTCATCGCGTTATTGCGCTGGCCAGCGGCCGAGTCAAAATCAGGAGCCCACACCTTCAATTCTTTGCGGCTTGGTTTACGGCTGAGCATCGTTAGAAAGACCATTTCAATGCATTCTTCCGAATCGACAACGGTTAACGCTTTTTGCATCAGCAGGCTGCTGGAGTCTCGGCAAACGTTTTTTTCCAGCATGCCGTTCATCATCGAAAGCACCTGAGGAACCGATGGTTCCAGGTTAGCGTTATCAATCACCTCGCGATCAGACTGCCCAAACTCACGCAAGAAGTGCTTGGCCGGCGCCGGCGATGATAATTCTGACGCACGAGCGAACTGATTCTGATGCTTGCGGTACGTCGTAACCAACTTGGCTCGTTCGGCCATCAGTCTTTTGACCTTAGCAGCGTCCTTGGCTTTTTTAGCTGCTTTCAATTGTTGCTTGAACTCGATTTGTTTGGCCTGAAGCTCTTTTCGCTTGGCTTTCTGAGGAGACTCCCGCTGGGTGCCATTTACTTTTTTGTCTGCCTCTTCCATCGCATACTTCACGATCTCATCAGGAGACAATTCCATCAGCTCTTCATACTGCTTATAAGTCGCGTACTGATTACCTCGCATGTCCGTTCGTCGCACATCGGTTTCGCTTACCACTAAAGTCAGCAGCGAATCCCAAATCTGCTCGGCCGACATCCGGCGAACGATCGGGCCCGGGAAGTGGTACTGAGTGACGTCAGGAACGTCGTCCGTGAAAGCGGAAGCCTGATAGGTTTCGCTCATGTAAATCGCTCGCTGGAATTGCTTCATGTCAAAATCCAGATCAACCATCGTCTTGGCAAGAAACCCCATCAGTTCGGGGTTGGCACCTTCCATGCCCTCTTCGATGATGTCGACCGGCTCGATAATCCCGACTCCCATCGCTTGCTTCCAAAGCCGATTTGCGATCACGGTTGCAAACCGAGGATTATCGGGGGCCGTCAACCATGCGGCGTAGATTTCTCGCGACCCGATTTCTTTGCTGCCGGGAATCGTGCCTTTTTTCTTTTTCTTCTTCTTGTTTTTTAAATTGTTCGTTTTCATCGCCGGAATTTCAGCGCCGGTCAAAGCTTCGCCTTCGAACATTTCACGCGCCACCACGATCTCTCCGTCTTCCCCGTCGTCGCCTAAGAAATTCTCTGGCAAACGAACCAAACCCGAGCCACTACCGCTAATACCGCCACCGAGGCCTCTCACGAAATTATTTACCTTGCCGCGAATCTTCTCTGGAATCTCGACGTTGCGCATCGCTTTTTGCAAGTCCTTGGCGTTCTCGCCCGCACTGCGAAAATCGATTCCGCCGGTGAACGCGACCATTTCAAAATACTGCCGCTGAGTCCAATCGTCGTAGGGATGGTCGTGGCACTGAGCGCATTCCAAGCGGGTCCCCAAGAAGACACGAATCGTGTTGGACATATTGTCTTCGGGCATGTCCCGGTCTCGCAGGTAATACCCCACTTCGCCATTGTCGTGAGAAAGATTCGCACCCGAAGCAGTTAGCATCTCTTGCACAAATTCGTCGTAAGGCAGATTCTCCTCTAACGAGTCTTTGACAAAATCGATGTACGGCTGACCAGACAGGCTGTTGCCCAATCGCGTTTTGAGACGAAGCAAGTCAGCCCAGAAGTTGAACTGACGACTCGTGCGACCGTAAGAACTGAGCAGTTCGTCGATCAGGTCTGCACGTTTGTTTCTTTTGTCCTTAGAAGCCAAGAACGTTTGCGTTTCTTCAAAAGTCGGAATGCGACCGATGATGTCTAAATAAACGCGACGAACGAAAACCGAATCGTCCGTTCGCTTGTTACGCTTCAACCCTTCACTAGAAAGTTTCTGCTTGACCAACGAATCAATTTTGTCGCTGATCTGCTGGATCGACTTTCGTGAAGTCTCTTTGGCGTGGTAGGCCGTCGATACATGCAGTTGAGAGTAGCTATCCGACGAACGGCTTTCTTGCGAACGGCTTTCTTGCCCAGTCACCGAACCACAAAGCAAGACCCCGGAGATCATTAGCAATGGCAATGCTTTACGCAGCCTAATTCCCATTCGGCTCGTCGTGCGATAGATACTCATCGTTGGGTGCTCCGTAGAAGTTAACTGCCGTGTATTCCAGATGCGGTGCATCAAACGTTTATTGTAGAAAACTTGGCCAGCCACTACACCCCAAGGTGGGATCAACTGGCTTACTGACGACTCTAACCCCGCCTGAAAGTAGATGCAAAAGGCCTGTCAATTTGAACACAAACTGGCTGCGACAGGGAAAACCAGTTTTTGAATCTGGGGGTTTTGGTATCCCGATGCGTTAGCGAGGAACCCGCAAAAACCCTCGCTAACGCGTCCGAATACCATTTACAGGGACTTCCTGATTTGCAAAACGGATCCCCCCTGCAGGCTGCGACACTGCGGTTTGTTTCGGTCTTAGGATACAATAACATACGCCAAATCAAGTAATTTCCATCAACAGGAAACCTTGCCTGACGCCCACCCCGTCCAACCGCCCATCACTTTGTTGAATTTTCAGCAAGCACATCCATGTCGAAAAAAAACAACCAAAATCCCAATCGCCCAATGACCGTTCCTCGGTTTGTTGAAAAAAAACAATCCGGCACCAAGCTCACCATGCTGACGGCTTACGATTTCCCGACCGCCAAACTGTTGGACGAGGCGGGCGTCGATGCATTGTTGGTCGGCGATAGCTTGGCGATGGTCGTCCAAGGACGTGAGACCACGTTGCCGGTGACTTTGGAAGAAATGATTTACCATGGCGAAATGGTTTCTCGCGCGGCCAAACGAGCTTTGGTCGTGGTCGACATACCGTTTCCCATCAACCACCACGGCGTACGAGCGGCAGTCAAAGCGGCCGGCAAGATCATCAAGCAAACCGGTTGCAACGCGGTCAAACTCGAAGGCGGAGCCGAACAAGCTGAAGTGATCCAAGCATTGGTGACCGCCGGCATTCCCGTGATCGCTCACGTGGGTTTGCGACCTCAAGCGGTCAACGTGATGGGCGGCTATAAGGTCCAACGCAACCGCGATGAATTAATGGCCGATGCGATCGCTGCCGAAAACGCAGGCGCATTTTCAATCGTGCTCGAATGCATTCCGGCTGACATCGCCAAAGATATTTCTGCAAAACTAACCATCCCAACCATCGGAATCGGCGCCGGCCCTGACTGCGACGGACAAGTCTTGGTCGTCAACGATATGCTGGGCGCCACCAGCGGATACGTGCCCAGCTTCGTCAAACAATACGCCAACGTCGCCGATTCAATTTCCAAAGCCGTTGCGCAATGGACCGACGATGTGGTGGCCGGAAAGTTCCCGACGGACGAGCAATCGTTTTAGGTTCGTGACTGCCTCGCCAAACGAACACCAGTAATCAGCACGGACAAACACTCAAACTAAGCGTCTCAAAATTCGCACTCAACGTCTCAAATCCACATTCCTTCAAACAAAAAAACGCTGCGGCTCAATGAACCGCAGCGTCCGGATTTCATGGATTCTTCCCTGTCTAGGACAGACAGTTTTGCTTGGGCTGTGCTTGCCTTTTCGCAAGTTACCCGAGCGATGGCTTGGAAGAAAGCCTTGTTTTTAAGTTCCGTTACTTAACATTTGGAACCCCATTGGTAAGAAGCAAGCTTCTTTAGAAGCAAGCTTCGCCACCGAAGTAGAATCCGTGCAACAACAAGGTTCCGTTAGTTTGGCTTCGCTCCAATAGACCTGGATCAAGAGCGTTCAGAGGAATCTGATCTTCAGCCAATGCAACACCACCCACGCCCAACGCTCGGTAACCAGCGTTGGCACGAATTCGATCAGTGATCTGCATGATCAAACCGACTCGGAACTCACCCATGATCGCGACGTCATCTTTCGTATCGGAGTAATCGAAATCGCGGCCACTAGCAGGTCCACCATTGACGATTGCGTTGGTTCCGTTGTCGTCGAAGACGCGTTGGCGAGTCTCTGAGCGGTTGTTGAACAAGCCAACGTTAATGCCCGTTGACAAACGTAGTCGTTGCGACAGGCAAACTTCGTTACGAGCACCCAGTTGAGCACCAACAAGAAAGTTGTCTGCATCCAAACGATATTCAGTTGTTCCAACAGGACCGCTACCGACCACGCGAAGGCTTTCATCGAACTGGAACAAGCGTAAGCCGCCCGACAGTTCAAAGTTGCCGCTCTTGCCGCGACGAGTGCTGTAGTGGCCTCCGTTGCGAAGCAGGTTGGCTTCAATGTTGTTGATTTCCGTGCTGCGGTGGATGCGAAGACTGCGGGCACTGTTGAAGCGGTCAAGAACTGTAGTGTTACCTGCCAAGTTACCAGCACCTAGACGCAAGTCGTCAAGCTGTCGAATCGAAACAAAGTCAGGAGCGATGTAGTCGATGTCAATGTCGTCGTTCAAACCCCAGTAGACAAACTCGCGGCCATTTCCATTGGCTTTTCGAGCCGCGACCGATGCTCCGATTCCGGAGAAGTTGCCGTGTGAGACATCATCTGAGAAAATGTCTTCGCCTGCGTTCGCACCAATGCGAACTCGATCGCCGTAGTTACGACGGAAAATAACGCCGAACACACCACCAACACGGTTAACTTGGTCGCTTTCATAAGCATCGTCAAAGACGCCATCAACGCCACCAATGCTGGCACCCGGTGTATAAACCGGGTCACCGCATGAACCAGCTGAATAGCCCGCTCCAAGATCGGTGTAGCCACCGTCGATATAACTATCGCCGCTGACAACCGCTCCGCCGCCACAACTTCCACTAGCACATGGAGTCGCTGCACCGTAGACAGCACCATCCCCCATGACAGGGCCGACACTATTTACAACACCACCGCTACCGCAATTACCATTGCAACCCGACATCACTTGCTGAGGTGCGTAGCTTGCTTGAGGTGCGTAGCTCGTTTGAGGTGCGTAGCTTGCTTGAGGTGCGTACGACATCGGTGCCGCTTCACGAGTGGCTGAACCGACCGGTGCAGCCTGACGAGTGTCCGAACCAGCAGACTGAGTCGTCATACCTACCAGCTGTCCTGGCAACGAACCTGGAACAGTCCCCGAACCACCGGCTTGGGATGCCCCGTAGCCAGTGCGAGACAGGATTGATTGGTAAGACCCAATCTCAGGCGACTGATTCCATTGTGCATTTGCAGTACCAACCATCGAGGTTGCTGCAGCGACCGCAAAAAATGCGAGCCAAAAACGTTTCATCTCAAACTCCTTTTTGATTTACTTCCATATTCGTGACGCTGGAAGCTCTTTGACATCCATGCCATGAAATCCGAATAGGGGAACCATACCTACAACACGTCCTTGTATTGATGCAATGGTCCACACGAATCTCATCGTCTTGAGAGTTGTAACAGTCGCATGGAAGTTGCTACCTTTCCCACAAAAACCGAAATGATGGACAGCGCATTCGGGTTTTTCACCCCTTCCTACCGAGGCCGCAGACCCACCGCCGACCGCCCAGCTTCACACCCGTCAGCTCGAAGGAGCAAAACCCACCCATTCACAGCACGAAAAGCTACGCAAGCCTCCCAGCTTACTGATTCTTAAGGGACGGCGAGCCCACGCAGTATTAATGCTGCAGATTACGCCCTCGGCTAACCAGCGGCTGGAAAAAGCACACGCAAACGTGAAAAAGAACACTCGACTGATCCAATCTGTGAATTCGGCACTAATTAACCCATTAGCCGATTCAGCAAATAGCTATTAGCATACGCATCTGGCTTGCAAGCGAACCATCGTCGATGCTCCGGGCCTGTACCACCCCCGACCCTCAACCTTCATGTTCAACAACGACCAATACCAGCTACTCGACTTCGGTCAAAACCAAAAACTCGAACGCTTTGCCGGTTGCTCGACCGGCCGCACCACGCCATCCGCTCCCGGTCGCAAACAACAGCCCGGCCTCTGGCAACAAGCCGACCTGCGATACGACGGACAAAAGAAAAACGATCGCTGGTCCGGAGCTTCACCCGAGCCGTGGCAACTCAACTTTGGCGATACCGACCTCTGCTTTGAACTGCGCACCGCACCGACGGGCCAAGTCGGAATCTTTCCCGAACAAGCCGTCAATTGGGATTGGATTTTGAACTCGCCGCTGGACTTGAGCCAATGCAAAGCTTTAAACCTATTCGCTTACACCGGCGGCACGACCTTGGCCCTAGCCAGCCGAGGCGTAAGCGTCACGCACGTCGACGCAGCACCAAGCGTCGTTAAATGGGCGCGTCGCAATGCCGAACTTTCTCAACTAGGCCAACACCCAATTCGCTGGATCGTCGAAGACGCGGCGCAGTTTGTCGCTCGCGAGATCAAACGCGGCAACCGGTACGACATCATCGTCGCCGACCCGCCCTCGTTTGGCCGAGGCCCCAAAGGGCAGACGTGGAAACTCCAACGAGACTTGCCGTCGTTGATGCTTGACCTGAATGATTTGCTAAGCGAACAATTCAGCATGTTAATTTTCAGCAGCCACACGCCCGGCTTCGAACAGCGACAATGGCGACAACTGATCGGCGAAGCGGTTTCCTTGCCGGCAGGAAACAGCGAAGCGTTTCAACTGGACCTCAACACACCTGCCAACACAGCATTGCCTTCAGGACACTGCTTCCGCTGGCAACGTGCCGCCAAGCATTCAGAATAAATCCGTTTTTAAAGCCGGGTGCTCGGGTAGCCCGACGCGTTAGGGTTTGTTGATTTAATAGTTTTTGGCGAAGCCGAAACAATGTGGTGATGGGCTTCCAGCCTGTCATGCGCGCAGGCAGTCTGGAAACCCATCTCCACATTTCCTCGCTAATGCGTCGGGCTAACACTTACTTAAAGAGCCTTCCTGATTGGTAAAACTGATTCACCTTGGCCAAGCATTCCTTAGACTACCGAACAACCACCAATTACAACTCCATTTTGCCCCAATAAAAACCAGCCACTACTAAACGCTAGGACAACGCCATGAACTCAATCGCCAAACGATGCCTCACCTTCGTTGCCCTCACCTTCGTTTTACTTGGGCTCACCAATCGCTGCCACGCACACGACATCGCCAACGAATTCCAAAACGCCGCCAAAGTATTTCTAAAGTCACTCGATAACGAACAAGCAAAAGCCGTGCAGTTCCAATTCGACGATCCGCTCCGCAAAGACTGGCACTTCATTCCGAAACAACGTCAAGGACTCGGCCTCCATCAGATGAAGTCCCACCAACGCGGGCTCGCCATGGCGTTCGTGCAAACAGCACTCAGCCATCAAGGCTACTCGACATCGATGCAGATCATGGCGATGGAACAAGTCTTGCGCGACCTCGAAAACAACAACCTTAAACGCGACCCCACCAAGTATCACATCTACTTGTTTGGCACTCCTTCGGCGGAGACTTCCTGGGGCTGGCGCATCGAAGGGCATCACCTGTCGATCAGCGTGACGATCATCGATGGCAAACAAGTAATCGTGGCTCCTTCCTTTTTAGGAGCTAACCCAGCCACCGTGAAATCTGGCCCCCTGGCTGGTACAAGGGTGCTAGGCGACATCGAGGACGCGGGCCGCGATCTGGTCAAACAATTGTCGGTCGAACAAAAAGCGACCGCCGTTTTTTCAGACAAAGCTCCTCGCGACGTGATCAACGGCCCAGCTCGCCAACATGCCCAAGCCTTAACCCCAACCGGTCTCACTGCTGCCGATATGAATCAAGACCAGCAGCAACTACTTCGCAAGCTACTGAACCAATACCTCGATCGATTCCGAGCTGAAATCGCGGACGCCGACCGGAAGAAAATAGAAGACGCGGGCTTTGAGAAAATCAGCTTTGGCTGGGCGGGGCAGATCCAGCCCGACAAGCCACATTACTTTCGCGTTCAGGGCCCGACGTTTATCCTCGAATACGATAACACTCAAAACGGTGCGAACCACGTTCACGTACTGTGGCGAGATTTCAAAAACGATTTTGGTGAAGACAGCCTTCGAAAACACTATGAGACTCAGCCCCACGGCGCCCAGACGAGCGGGTCCTCTGCCAACGAGCGCCCAGCAATCGCCGAGGAATTCGGGAGAAAAGCGGTTGAAAAATCAGCGAACCCGTAGGCTGGCGGTTTGCCTAAAACCGGTCAGCGGGAAGAAGCCAAAAATCTCTTGATTGGCGGCCAAACGCGACCTTGACATTCGTAAACGATGGGTCTATCTTTCTTGCTCGCTGGCCAACACCAGCGTCCCGGTGATGCTCACTCAGCATAGAGCACCACTCAAAAACGGGCCCGTAGCTCAGCTGGGAGAGCGCCACACTGGCAGTGTGGAGGTCGTCGGTTCGATCCCGATCGGGTCCACTTTTAGAAGGTCCATGGAACATCGTTTTCCTTGGACCT
>JALZWN010000076.1 GCA_023300235.1 Mariniblastus sp. | reverse complement strand
TAAGTTTATTCGATCGCCGGCTGTAGTTCGGTTGAGCGTTAGCCCGAGGCGTAAGCGAGGACTGTCACGGGTTCCTTGCATACGGGCTTGTTGATTTAGCATGTTTTAACGCAGCAAAAAATGTGGCGATGGGCTTCTAGCCTGTCTTACGCGCTGCCCCCATGCAAATGACAGGCTAGAAGCCCATCACCACAAGTTCCTCGCTTACGCGTCGGCCTACCACAACACCCAGATTCAAAACTGATTTGCCCTGAGCCCGCATGGGGCCGACTCTTTCGCAAGTCACACCCAAAAACATAGAAGGTTGATAACTGATGGGCATTGTGGGTGAAATAAAAAACCTGGGCTTCGGTTACGTCTTCGAAAGAGTTTTTGAACGGATTGTTCCTGTTTGGATGTGCCGGTTTTGCTGTTTGGCAGTTTACCAAATCGACTCAAACAAATTGCCGGGTGGTCCAATTTCAAATTCCGATATCAAAGTTTGCGAAAGTGAACAGGAGCTTGAACAACTAAGACAAGTCACCAGCGCGGACGGGGAAAAGGATCACACAATCGGTTTTGTGGCAAAGATGAATGGTGAAGTGGCGGGCGGGCTATGGGTCGTCCTAGGCGACTACCAGGATGAAGACCTGGGCTTGTCATTTTCGCTCGGCCAAGTGGGAGCGTGGATCTACTCGGCAAGAGTCGACGCTGCCTATCGTCGACAACGAATTTATTCTCACTTGATGGCGGAATCCACCCAAACGCGAAAAAACGCGGGGCACGCAGCACCGTACATTGGCGTCAGTAAATTAAATCAAGGTTCGCATAAAGCGATTCAACGCTTCGGCAGAGAGGTTGGTCAAGTGTTGGTTTTTCGATTGGGTTCAATCGTCTGGGCACGAGCAACAGGCGAATTAAAACAGAACCAAAGCCTAACCACTCAATGCACTCGTCGACCAATTGAGTTAAGCATATCTGAAACCAGCTAGTTTGCAGCACGGGCATTAACTTAGCTACCGTTTGCAAGAACCGCGAATAAACGCGAATGAGTTGAACGTCTAAAGCGTTCTACTTCGCAAAGCCGAAGAGCTTCGCAGAAACCGAAAACTAAGTCTTACCTCAGCTTAACGACGATTCGGCAGGCGGGCTCGCTCTACCAGTGGATCGCACGGTCGCCTTCCGGCTGGCCGTTAAACTCTTTGGACCTCGTTCAGTGAAGCCGAAGTTCCGCCGCGATTCATTCGGCCACGCGTCGGTCACGCTTCGGTTATGCCAACCGCGCGGCGGTGTTGCAGACAACGCATTGAAAATGCCCGAACGACAACAACCTTCAAAAGAAGGGACAGCTAGTTGGGGACACGCACAGACTGGTCGTCTCAGTTAACTCTGTGAGTGTGCCCATGTGCCTCTCCATGTGCCGAAGAAAAAACTAGGTTGTCGCCCTATCGCGCCGATTTAACAGCTGGCGGAAGCTTTATTTTGCCCGCGTTCTTGTTAGTTTTAATCTCGGTGTGACGTATCCGGCGATTGGTGTACCAATGGTACTTGCCTTTAGCGTTCGGATCAGCCTTGATGGGATCGCGGTACTCAACGGCAATCACGGTGTTGCGGACATCAGGTGCTTCTGCCGGAACAGCAATCTTTGTCACGTGAGATCCATCGTTGTAGCTGATCGGCAGGGCCTTCTTTTCAGCATCATGCACGAAATACGCCTTCCCGGGCTGACCGATTAAACCATTGAACTCAATGCTTCCGGCCTTCCACTCCAAAACATGGCAGTAAACCGTTTGGTCTTTCTGGGTCATCGCGCCCCACCAGAAATCGAAATCAACGGGCGAGCAAGTCGTGCCGTAAATCGAATCGCCGTTGACTTGCATCCATTTACCAACTGCCGCCAAACGCTCGGTTTCTTCCGGCAACAATTTGCCCTCCGGATTCGGTCCGACGTTGAGCAGTAGATTCACCCCGCGAGCCCCACACAGGGCTAAAAATTCGATGATGTCCTTCTCAGATTTCCAATGATCGTCGTTACGGTCGTAACCCCAATTGTGTCGCATCGTCATGCAAGTTTCCGTGTCGACGGTCATCCGCTTGGCTGGCAACATCCGATCTGGCAATGATTCAAAGTCGGCATACTTTTGCTTGTCCTTGGGAACTTTACGGCTATAAAGTCGACTACAGATCACAGCATTCGGCTGCAACTCACGAACCCGAGCCCCCTGTCGGTCAGCTTCGATTACGTCGTTCCCTCCGGTGTCAAACCACAAAACTGACATCTCGCCATAGTTGGACAACAATTCATCAAGGTTCTTCTCAACCAGAGCGAGATACTCTTTATTGCTGAGCGTACCTTTAACGCCACGTCCTCGGTTGCGATGGTACCAATCTTTGAACTGCGAATAGTAGACGCCAAACTTGATGTCTTGCTTGGCACATTCTTCAGAGAGTTCTTTGATAATGTCGCGTTTGAAAGGCGTGTTTTCGACAACGTTGTAGTCAGTGGCCTTGGTAGCAAACAAACAGAATCCATCATGGTGCTTAGACGTGATGACCATGTACTTCATCCCGGCTTCTTTCGCGGTCGTCACCCATTGTTTGGCGTCGAACTCAGTCGGGTTGAATTGAGGCGTTAGCGTTTCCCGGTACTCTTTGCCAGGAATTTTCGCACTGTTCATCAACCACTCAGCACTGGCTCCGCCCTGCTCTTTCCCGTAGTCCTTGCCTTTCCACTCACCGCCGGCGACCGAGTACAGCCCCCAGTGAATAAACATTCCATACCGTGCATCACGCCACCACTCCATATGGGAATCGGACTCAGCTTGGGCCGCCGGAGCAGGCTCTTGAGCAGTCGCTACCTGACCGCTGGCGGTTGGGACCAACAAAGCGAATGTGATTAAAGCAACGAAAACCCGCAGGCTATTTTGGTAAGATGAATTCATATCAGTTTTTGTCTTGATTGAGGTCCGTGAGAAGTACATTTAAAAAGACCTGCTGACGAACGCCATGAATTTCCGACAAATATGAAATCAGAACTGTTTCTCCAACCGAAGAAAAGCACGGCAAGAGAGCCAACGAAAAGGGCTTTCGCATTCAAGAACACTTGGGAACGGCGACAGGCAAATGATCGCACCATCCTAACACTATTCTGTAGTTAGGGACACGTGTAGTTAGGGACACGCACAAGCTGGCCGTCTCAGTTAACTTTACGGGTGTCGCCATCTGCATCCGGGCTCCGGGCCTAGCTTGGGCGGCGACGTCCATGATCGCCGCTGGCTATCAGTCAATCTTTTG
>JALZWN010000075.1 GCA_023300235.1 Mariniblastus sp. | reverse complement strand
ATTGTTTTGCTTGGTCGTTCTTCAAGCCAATCCAGCCCGAACCAAATCGTGCAAGTGCACTGCGCCTTCCAAACGCTTTCCACCGTCGACTACCGGTAGGATCGTGATCCCGCTGGTCTCCATCGTCAACAACGCTTCGGCGGCGAAGCGATCGGCGCCGGTTGTTTTTGGATCGCTGGTGATCATCGATTCGATTTCGTTGTTAATGATGCTAGCCATGTCGGCCGCAGAACTTTCGATGATTCGCCGCAGATCGCCATCAGTTAACACCCCCGCTAACGTTTGATTTTCGTTCACGGCAAAGGCCGCGCCGAGGTGTTTGCTGGAGATCGCTTGGATGGCTTGGGCCAAGGTTGATTTGACGCTAACTACCGGTAATTCATCGGCGCTTCGCATCACATCTGACACTTTTATGAGCAACTTGCGGCCCAGATGTCCGCCAGGGTGGAAAATCGCAAACTGTTCGCGGGTGAAACCGCGTTGCCCCATCAAAGCAACCGCCAGCGCATCGCAGATTGCCAGCGAAACGGTGGTGCTGTTGGTCGGAGCCACGGCGATGGTGTCGGCTTCTTGGGTGACTCCGGTTTCGATCGAGGCGTCACATTGCTTGGCCAGCGAGCTGTTTTGATTGGCGGTGATGGCAATCGTGTTGACGTTCATCCGCGCGGCGTAAGGGAGCAGCTCAAGCACTTCACGCGTTTCGCCGCTGTTGGAGATCAGCAGCAAAACGTCTTTGTCACTTAAGATACCAAGGTCGCCGTGTGCAGCTTCGGCCGGGTGCAAAAAAATCGCAGGTGTGCCCGTGCTGCAGAAAGTCGCGGTGGCTTTGCGAGCGATACAACCCATCTTGCCCATCCCGGACACGATGACACGGCCTTCGCATCGAAGTAGCAAATCGACGGCGGCCTCCGCCGAGTCACCGATCAGTTTCGCGGCTTGTGCGATCGCTTGGGATTCAAGGTTGAGGACATTAACAAGTTGTTGGCGAGTGTCCACGGTCGGGTTTTCAGGCTTGAGGGGCAGGGCGTTGTGCAGTTCGTATTGTAAGCGAAGATGTTGCGGAAGGCTTGAGGGGGCGCGACGTTAGCAGAGTGAATCAGTTCTGCAGTTTAAGAAGCTAGGAATTGAGAGATTAAGAGGCCCCATAAATGGTAGCCCGACGCGTTAGGGCCTGTTGATTTAGTCAACAAATCCGCCTACCAGAATGAATTCCAGACTGCCTGCTCGCATGACAGACTGGAAGCCCATCACCTCATTGTTTACGCTTCGCTAAAAACTATTAAATCAACAAGCCCGTTAGCAAGGAACCCATAGTCGCCTCTCACTCCGTGAAAGTAGCGCTACCCTCGGTGTACGTTCACAAAGCGGTTGGCTCTGAATAAACAGGCGTTGCTTAGGCCTGCGATTTTTAGGCCAGTAATTTTAGGCCAGCATTTATCTTAGGGCCGGCGTTTATCCAAAGAACTGCACACGAGTGACGGGATGAGCGGTTTGCCGAGTGCACCTACCTTAGCATGGTAGAAATGCGGTCCTGATTGCTCCCCCTTGCAACCGCTTCTTTCACCGAAGCAAAGGCGACTATCTCCGCATGACTAAATCAACCGCCCCATCAGCGAGGGCCTGTGACACCCCTCGCTCACGCGTCGAACGCTGATCAGAACAGACAGGCGATCAAGCGAAGCGATGCAACCGATCGTTATTTATCGCAGAGCCTCAACGCCGAACGTTAGGCATCCTTCGCCGGAGCAGCATGCGGGCTGGCCAACGACTTTCGCCAGTACTCGCCAACCTTCTCCCGAGCCTGGGCAAGCAACGAACCTTCGGGGTAAGCTCCCAATTCGTCCGGTCGCCCTGCTGGCACACCCGTCATCAGTTCGATCGCATCGTAGATATTGTCGACCGCGTGTACTCGAAAATCACCGTCCTTGGCAGCCTGAACAATGTCACTGCGAAGCATCAAATCACCTGCGTTTGACTTGGGCACCACGACGCCTTGATCGCCAGTCAAACCAAAGTAATTACAAGCATCGAAGTAGCCTTCGATTTTCTCATTCACGCCACCGATCGCTTCCAAGTGACCGTGTTGATCAATCGCTCCGGTGATCGCCATCGACTGCTTAATCGGAACGCCAGTCAGCGCACTCAACAAACAAATGATCTCCGCCCCTGAAGCCGAATCACCATCGATGCCGCCATAGCTTTGCTCAAACGCGATCGAAGCCGAAAACGCCATTGGATGATCGGTGCGCAGCAAAAACCGCAACAATCCGCCCAAGATTTGAAAACCCTTGGTATGAATCGAACCCGACATTTGGGCTCGGCCTTCGATATTGATCAACCCGGCAGACCCGGGACCGATTGAGGCCGTGATCCTTGCTGGAAAACCATACGTCAACGCACCGGCTCGCATGACTGCCAAGCCATTGATTTGCCCGACGACATCGCCATCGGTCTCCACCATGATGCTACGGTTTTCTACCATTTCAAAAAACTTACGCGACGGTAGGCTCGCCCGATCTTTGGTTCTTTGGACCGCTTCATGCACGTGGGAGTCCATGACCGTTTCACCTTTCGAAACGTAAGCCGCCTCACGAGCAATATCCGCGATGCGACCAAAACGAGCAGTCAACCGATCGCGCCGCGCGACAATCCGCGCCCCGTGTTCGGCCAGCGCCGCTACGGCAGATCGATGAAAAGCTGGCAACGACTCACGGCGGCTAAGCGTCGACACAACGGCCGCGTACTGCTGTAGCGTTTGTTCGTTTCGTTCAAGCTGGCTATCAAAATCAGCCAACACCTTGAACAGCTCTCGAAAATCTGGATCCGCATGATCCAACTGGTAATAAGTCTGCGCATCGCCAATGATGATCACTCGCACGTTCAAATCGACCGGCTGCGGCAACGTAACTACGGTCTGACGCATCATCCCCATTTCTTGTGGCACGATCTCCAAACGCTGAGTTCGCAGCGTTCGCATCAGCGCTCGCCAGGCACCCGGTTCAGCGATCAAGTCATTAGTATCCAAAACCAAATACCCATTGGCCGCCCGCAACAACGCACCGGCACGGATGCCACGATAGTCTGAAATCGCCATCCCGCCGGGGCCAGGCTTCGATTCTACAATCCCCAATAGGTTCAACAAACTTGGCGTGCTCTCCGCCACGACGGGACGTCGACCATCGTCTTGCTGGCTCAGCACAACATTAACGCCGTACAACACCTTGAAGTTCTCGGGCTCCTCGCTGGGGCCAAGTCGGTTTTCAACCAAGTCTTTAACGACATCGCTGAGAAACGCTTTTACATCGTCGCCGTCATATTCTTTGGCAACAGGATCGAGTACTTCCTGTGCCAAGTCACGGGCGATCTGCTGTTCAAATTCTCGCAGTTGCTCATGTCCAGCCCGAATGATCTCGTTGATCTTTTGGCCGGTCTCTTGCAATTGCTGCTGGTACTTTGGCAATGCAGCTTGGAAATCTTCTAACTGCTTCGCCGGCGCTTTCTCTTCGCTGACCAACTGAACCAGTTGCTCGACCGCCACCGGTTCGCCATTGACGACCGGCAAAATCATCGCCTGCGAAGCCGGCCCTTGCTGGACGCTTACCAAACGCATACCGTTGGCTTCAAGCTGTTTGTCCAGCGGTTCAGCGGTTGCTTCTACGGTCTGCTGTAGCTTTTCTTGGATTACCTTACGGTTGCCTTGATGAGGTTCGGCCTCAAGCGCCTTTGCCAAACCGTCTTCAAAAAAGGCAGCCACATCGTTCATCGCTCGACGGAAATCCTCCGCCGTCGCTGCAGGCAAAGTAATCAAACGCGGATGATCTGGACGACCGAAATTATGGACATAGCAATAATCGCGTTTCGTATCGCACTCCGGTGCAAGATCGTCCAACAAATGGCGCACCATCGTCATCCGCCCGCTACCTCGCGGCCCACGTACATAGACGTTTTGCTTCCTGGCAAAACACTCGATGCCGAACTTCAACGCTTCGTAAGCGGTGCTTTGACCAAAGACTTGGTTGGTCAGTGGAATCTCGTCCGTGGTCTCAAATTTCAGACAACCTAAGTTGCACGTCCAACGCAGTTCGTCGCTAGGAACCTGAGTTCGCTTAACGGCATCGGAAGTTTTTTTTGTTGCTTTGTTCGTTGCTTTTTTGGCTGCCACGTTTTGGCCTTCGCTGTCGATGAAAAAAATGAGTACAAAAATAAACCGTTAAACACTAGAGGTTAACCACTAGACATTAACCGGCTATGGGCGAAATACTGAAACACCCACCAATCACACCGAACGATTGTAAGAGGCGCTCGCACCTGCGTCCAACCATATCTAGACAACATCGACCTGATTAGCTCACCAAAGGCCACAAAAAAAGCCGAACTCGATCGAGTTCGGCTATTGTGACGCGGCATCGCAACGAGGTTTTGCAGAGCACTGGAGCATTTTGATCTTACAGAATCTGCAACAGATTCACATCAAAGACCAAGATCGAGTTCGGCGGAATCACTCCGGCGATACCGTTGGTGCCATAAGCCAAAGCACTTGAGATCAACAGCTTACCCGAACCGCCAGTTCGATATTCGGGAATGCCCAACGTCCACCCTTGAATCACACCCGACAACGGAAACTGAACTCCGTTGACAGAGCTTGCGTCAAAACTCTCACCTTCAACAAGCTGGTTGTTGTCGTCAACTTCCACGAAGTATCCCGTGTAGGCGACTCGCACATTATCACTGGAGGTGGGCGCCACCCCCGTGCCCGGTTCGTCAATCACCGCGTACAAACCGTTTTGAACTTCCTGAGCATCCAAGTTATTGTCGGCGATGAACTTCGTCAAAATATTTCCGTCGATCACCGCTCGATCGGTTTCATAGCTCAACTCGATCGACGCGGATTGACTTTGCCCGCTGGCATCAACCGCGACCAAATCAATTTGGCGATTCCCAACGGTCGCGTCACCGTGAGCTCCGTTGAAGTAGGACAACGAGTTCAACACATCGTTGTACTGGCTGGCCGTCGCTGATCCGCTGAGCACAACTTGGCCGTTGTCTCGATCGTACGAACTAATGTTGATATCAGAACCTGCGTTGACCGAACCAAATGCGATCAACTCTTGAACCCCATCGACATCACCACTCAACGTTACCGTAACGGACTGGATCAACGCACCTTCTAGGTTTACATCAGCACCGAGTGGCTGCGACCCAATCCCTGGCGTGTAGGTCTGTTCGTCCGAACCATTGGCCAAACTTAGCTCGAAAGCTTGGGCTCCGTTATGAACGTGAAGTTGAACTCCATCGATCTGCGGCCCTTCGCCGTCACCATCACCGACTTCTAGGAAATCCAGTAGCGTCGTATCACCTTCCCCCGCACTAACCAACAGGCTGTACTGCTGCCACTCATTACCAGGCAGGATCGTCGTCGCCCACTCGTTATTCCAACGCACACGCAGTTCATCGGTATCACCGCCGTCACCGTCGTTCCGAGCATAAAAGGTCAGGAAGTAACGTTCTCCTGGGTTCGTATCGATTTGGGCGCTCAACGAATCGCGTCGATTGTCTCGCACGTCCAGATCAACATATGAATTCCCAACAGCTGCATCGTTAACAACGATGCTGGTTTGAATGTTGATTAACTGCTCTGCAACATCGTCGATATCATCGTGAGATGCACTGAAACCGGGAACTTGGGAATTCTCAAACAGATTGCTTCCCGAAGCCTCAAACTCTTCGAAACTTCCGTTGGTTAAATCTCGTTCGGTCACATCCACCAAACGGATATTATCCAGCAACGCCCCGATACCGTCGTTACTATTGTTACCGGCAAGCCTTTCAGCAAATGCAATCTCAGTCGAATTTAACGCGTTGCCCGAAATCGGCACTACGCCAGTCGTCCAAGCACCACCCCCACTGAACCTACCAGCACGCTCGCCATCGACTAGCACGTCAAAATCAAAACTGGTTGACGACTCGTTACCCGTTCGGTTTGGATTGTCGCGATAGTCAAACAACAGCAAATAGTCCGTGCCATCTTCAGTCGTGATGTTTTGAAACACCTCGTCGATCACCGATCCCGTTGAATCAAGATCAAGAATATTGTCGTAGCCGTTGTAGTTGTAAACCTCGACCTCGTCTCCACCTCGGTTGGTCCAGCCGGCAACATCTTGGTTTTCGATAAAAACCCCATCCGACGTACCGGCGTCTTCAAAACCTCCGTTGACCAACAACTCCGGCAAGAAAGCTCGTCCACCACCGTTGACTTGGTGCGGCCCGATCACGTCAGCGGCGAGCAATTGTCGTTGCTCAAGCTGCTGGAAACTTAGATGATTCTTAGAACGCTGCTTTGATTTTCGTTTCATGATTCAGTTAGATCTCTAAAGTCAAATTTGAGATTGATTGGACGCGGCCAAAGTCAAAAGAAAAAGGAGGAACTACTAATTAGCATTATAGCGTATTTTGACCGAGATCAATTCTAGTCAAAACGACGCAAAGAAATCAAATCAATAACCATTTGCGCCCCGACAAACCTTCTCCCTGTATTATCCCTGTACTTCTCCGTTTACAGGGAACTAGTGGTCTGTCAATGTTGAACTTTAGGGAAGCTGGATTCGCCAGAATTCAGTTTGATTCAGAGAAAACCGAACTCTGGCGAGTCCGGCTACATGTTTCGATCCTAATCTTTATCTTTGACAGACCACT
>JALZWN010000074.1 GCA_023300235.1 Mariniblastus sp. | reverse complement strand
GAAAAAGAAACCGGCGTCGATGTGATCATTGATGATACGCCAGGTGTCGTGATCGTCAGTGGGTTCGATCCCGTTCGCCGCGAGATTGCTCGGCTTTCGCTGGGTCGTTTGATCGCCGACGGTCGAATTCACCCATCGCGAATTGAAGAGGTCGTTAAGGAAACGCAAGGAGAGATCAACGCGTTGATTCGTCAGAAGGGTTTGGAAGCCGCTCAAGAAGTCGACGTACTGGGTTTGAAGAAACCTGTGATTGATTTGCTGGGCCGTTTGCATTTCCGGACCAGTTATAGCCAAAACGTGTTGCGGCACAGCGTCGAAGTAGCGTTCATTTCTGGGATGCTGGCGGAGATGATGGGCTTGGACGGACAGCTGGCCAAACGAGCCGGGTTGTTGCACGACATTGGTAAAGCGGCCGACCATGACATGGAGGGCGGGCATCCAAAGATCGGGGCGGATTTGCTCAAGCGTTACGGTGAGTGCGAAGAGGTCGTTCACGCGGCCTTTGGTCATCACGACGAGATTTTGGCCGAGTACCCGTACACGGTGGTCGTGGCAACTGGCGACGCTTGCAGTGCCTCGCGCCCGGGTGCTCGTCGCGAATCACTTGATCGCTACGTCAAACGCATGGAAGAACTTGAGCAGATTGCCAAAGAGTTCAAAGGCGTTCGTCAGGCTTACGCCGTTCAGGCTGGCCGAGAGGTTCGCGTGATCGCTAGTGCCAGCGATACCGACGATGCAAAAGCAGCCAAGGTCTGCCGCCAGATTGCGTCGGCGTATGAAGAGCGACTGTCCTATCCTGGAGAAGTTAAGGTTGTGGTGATTCGTGAATCACGTTTCACAGAACTTGCGAAATAGGTTTTCGGCAAGTTGATTTTCGGCAAGTGTTTTTGTTAGGGCCGATTGCCGCCGTCATTTCGTGGCGGCCGTGTTCGGCTAGCTAAATGTCTAAACTTCTGTTGCCAACCGTGTTTTTTTGAAACTCCGTTGGTTAAACAGTTAGAAAGTAAAACGTGAGAATTCTTTTTATTGGGGATATCGTCGGGAAACCGGGAGTCGAGATTGTGCTGCAAGCGCTGCCCGGATTGCGACGACAAGAGTCGATCGACTTGGTGATTGCCAACGGCGAAAACTCTGAGTCAGGTTCGGGGATCACTCCGACGATTTACAAACGGTTGATCTCCGCCGGTGTGGATTGTGTGACGCTGGGCGATCATATCTATCGCAAGAAAGACATCATTTCGGTGTTGGAAAGCCGCGACAACATCGTCAAGCCAGCCAACTACCCTGCCGAAGCTCCCGGCAAAACGTGGACGGTCGTCAAATCGGAAACCGGCAAAGAAGTTGCCGTGTTTAGTTTGATGGGCCGCGTATTCATGAAGCCCGTGGATTGCCCATACCACAAAGCTAATGAGATCATGAACGAGATTCCTGAGTCGGTGAAGATTCGGTTTTGTGATTTTCACGCCGAAGCGACCAGCGACAAACAGCTGATGGGTCGGCACTTGGACGGTCGAGTGACCGCGGTGTGTGGAACTCATACGCATGTCCCAACCGCTGATGAACAAGTTTTGCCAGGCGGCACGGCGTTCATTTCCGATGTTGGGATGACCGGTCCGCATGAGAGTATTCTTGGCCGTAAGATCGAAAAAGTATTGCAGGCAACGATGACGTTTCGTCCAATTCCGTTTGATGTTGCGACCAAGCAAGTTGAGATTTCAGGGGTCGTTATCGAAGTCGACGCCTCGACAGGGAAGGCTCAGGGGATTCGCCGCATCAAAGTCAACGAACGCGATGCGCGAAATTTTGAAGACGAATATGAAGACTGATGTCCGAAGCAGGGTTCGCCAGGAATTCCTCTGAATTGGTAATTAGATTTATAGCCAGTGGCGACGGCGTCTCAGGTTGGTCCGTCCCTTGCGGATGATATGCTGCAAGCATTGTCGCCACGAACCTCTCATTCAACGAAATTAGAAATTCTTCCGCGGAAGTTTCCTTATGTTAAAACCATTCACCATCAGCGTCATGATCTCCGGAGGAGGAACGACGCTTAAGAACTTGATCGAGCGTTATGATCACGGCGAGTTGGATGCTCAGATTGCGCAAGTGATCTCAAACAAGCCAGACGCTGGCGGTTTGCAGTATGCGGCCGACGCCGGGATCGATTGTAAGGTCGTGGATCATCGTAATTACGATGGCGTGGAATCATTCAGTGAAGCTATCTTCGATGCGGCTCGGCAAGCTGGTGTTGATTTGGTGGTGATGGGTGGTTTTTTACGCCGAGTCACGATTCCCGAAGACTTTGTTAATCGTGTGATCAATATTCACCCGAGCCTTATTCCAGCGTTTTGTGGCAAAGGGAATTATGGTCGACGAGTCCATCAAGCGGTGGTGGATTATGGCTGTCGAGTTACTGGCTGCACGGTTCACTTCGTTGACGACCAATACGACCACGGGCCGATTATTGCTCAGGATACCGTCGAGGTGAAAACGGACGATTCTGCGGAATCGCTGGCGGCACGAGTTTTCGAAGCCGAGTGTGAGTTGTATCCGCGAGTGGTCAACGCAATCGCTGGCGGCAAAGTCAAAACGACCGGTCGTCGTGTGGATTGGGTTTGATCGATGGCTGACGCGGAACAGTTAAAGCAGCAGTTATGCGAGTTCGGTCGTCGGGCCTACAACAAAGGCTTGGTTGCGGCAGGCGATGGGAATTTGTCGGTGCGTTTGGGGCAGGATCGGATTCTTTGTTCGCCGACGTTGCAATGCAAAGGCTTCATGGAGCCCGCGGACATTTGTACGGTCGATTTAGCCGGACGTCATATCGCTGGGCAGAAACGACCTACCAGCGAGATACGTTTACATTTGGAAGTCTATCGCCGACGCAGCGAAGTCGGCAGCGTCATTCATTCTCACCCACCTCACGTGACTGCGTTTGCGGCGTGTGGTGAGCCGATTCCGAGCGGGATTTTGGCCGAGCCCGAGATTTTTTTGGGAGAGGTTCCGACGGCGAAGTACGCGACGCCAGGTAGTCCAGAGTTTGCTGAAACGATCGTGCCGTTTGTTGATCATACCAACACGATCGTGCTGGCCAATCATGGAATGCTCAGTTACGAGAAAGATCTGGAGCGAGCGTTTTGGTTGACGGAAATTCTGGAAGCCTACTGCCGCACGTTGATTTTGGCGGCAAGCATTGGAAAGCCGAAACGGTTGAGTGAGCAAGAGCGAGCAGAGTTGAAGCGGCTGCGGCGCGAGTTTGGTTTTGCTCGGGACGCCGAGTGACGGCTAGGGGGCGTAACGTTTTAGGGTGGGGCGTAACGGTTAAGGAAGCGTGATGGCTTCTTCGGCGTAGGATTCCATTTTGTCGTACGTGATGAATTGTTTGCTGATCCGGTCGCACAGGCGAGCAAGGTAAAACGATTCGAATTCTCGTTCGCTAGATTGAATGGACGGTCGACCCGTTTCAGGAAAGGCAAAGTGCTTGGGGCCGACGGAGAAAACGATTTTTCCTTCGTTGGCAATGTCGTAAGCGCTGGCGGTCCATTCGGAGCGACCTTTGTACAACGTGGCGCCTTCATGGATTGAGTAGTCGTCGATGTCGATTACCACGACGTATTCCGCTTCGACGGCTTGGCCAAGTTTGTGAGGGCTGTCGTCTTCCCAGCCGTTGGCGTCGACAAATTCATCGACTTTGGCGGGAGCAGCGATGGTGATTTTGTCACCGCTGGTTGCCAGTAAAATTCCGATATGTTTGGTGATGGTGACCGAGAGTGAGTCTGGGCCAAATGCAGCAGCGTCCGAAGTGCAGACGATCGCGACTTTTTTCTCTTTGAGTGCCGCGAACGGTGGTTCGACTTTATGCCCTTTGATGACATACAGAAGCTGAGCCATTTCCTGAATGCAACCGGTAGAGGTTGCGAAGGTGGCAGCAAGGACTAGAAGTAGCGCTAGGTTGGTTTTTTTAATTACTGCGAACATCGGAGACCGCTAAACAACGATTTGAGAGGGATTCAAGTCGCGGGAGAGTAGCTATGTATGATATCCGACGCAATGTCAGTCGGTGATAGCACTGCGATAGAGGTGAGGCGTGTGATGCGGCCTGATTTGCCGAAGGTTTAGCAAACGAATCTTGCTGTTTGGCGTAACACACCTGAACTGGCTATTGAATTCCCTGAAGAACCTTTTCCTACGGTTTGCGCACCGAGAATCCGCTGTCTAAGATCACTTGGTGAAGTTCATGTAGGCGAAAGTTTCCTTGAACCGTTACCGTTTCCGCAGTGAGGTCCACCTTGGCGACTTCAACATCGGATCGTTGGCTGAGTGCTTTTTCTAAACGCATGACACAACTCTGGCAGTGCATTCCGTCGACGCCAATTTGGGTCGTTGGGCCCGCCGATAGAGAGAGTGATTTGCCCGGCCAGAGCCGAGGTCCGTACTGTTGCCAAGCGCACCAACCGACCATTGCCAGCAAAATTACCCCGCACGTTTGGCTGAACCCGTTTACGTGATGGTGGAGATGAACGGGGGCTTCAGATACGTTGGTCAAAGCCAATTGACTAAAGGCCCAAGCGCCCAGCATGCTTCCAACGATCAAGGTGGCTAGGTACGTCAATGTTGTACGGTTACCAAAGCGTTTTCGAATTGCTCCGATCGTTGCGATGTTAGTTGCTGGCCCTGCCATCAAAAAGACTAACGCGGTGGCGGGATCGAGTCCGCCTTGGACGAGCGCCGCGGCGATCGGCACCGAAGCGGTCGCACAGACATACATGGGGATGGAAATAATCAGCATCAACAGCATGGCAGGGAAAATACCTAGCCCAGAAATGCCGGCCAGCCACGTCGGCGGAACCCAGGTGTTGATTGCGGCTGATAGTAATATGCCAATCATCAGCCAGCCCCAGATCGCTTGCAAAATCTCGAAGCCGTGCTCCCAAATTTTACGCCACCAAGGTTGTGTTGAATGAACAGGTGACGGGGTGGCGCGGGCATCCGTGGCGTCTGTGTGTGTGGAACAAGCAGAAGAGTGATTCAGTTTTTGGGCGGATTCGGTTTCATGATCGGTGGCCAGGTCCGCCAGCATGCCGCCGATTACACCGGTGACCGCAGCGACTACCATTTTGAAAATGGCAAAGGGCCAACCCAAAAACGAGGCACTTACTAAGATTGAGTCGACGCCGGTCTGTGGTGTGCTGATCAAGAAACCGACTGCGGCTCCATCGCTGGCACCTTGGTTTTTCAGGCCGATGCCAGCAGGCACTACGCCACACGAACATAGCGGTAGGGGAACTCCAAGTAGGACGGCCTTGATGATTCCCGCGAGACCGTGGAATTCTCTACGGATAAAATCAGCTGGCAGAAAGGCGTGAAGTAATCCCGAAAGCAGCATCCCCAGCAGCAGCCATGGAGCCAGTTCACATAGGGTTTGCCAGCTTGCGAAGATCATGTTCGGTTCGAAGGTACAAGGGTAGTTGGGGGGGGCATCAATCGGTCATCGCTATTTTGGTCCACCGGCTAAGCTTGCGATACAAGTCTTCCCGTAATATGCCAAGAAGGCCTTTAAAAAGAAGTTCTTCCGGGGTTTAAGTGGCAGAGGCAAATAATTCCGGGATTTCAATAGATCGTGTTTTTTCGGCGTTGAGAACGCTTACAGATAGCAACTAAACAGAATCGTTTAAGCCCAAAGTGCTGGCAGTTTTTTAGCCCAGCCTAAAAGTCGAAGATTTGCAAGGCTGGGTTGGGATGCATTGCTACGCACAAAGGACCAACGGTCCGGCAGTTAAATGGTACTACGGTAGGTTCTCTAACTGCCGGGCCGTTGGCCCTTTGAATCTATCTTGCGATGCTGACCCACCCCTGCGGAACTTTCAGTTCCTTCGGCTGGGCTAGAGAAATGGTCAGGCCCTTGGCCTGTTGCCGTCACTAAATTCCCGGAGGAGCCTAAAAAGAAAAGCTTTTTTAAAGAAAAGCCTTTGTGACAAAGCTCACGAGGGATTTTTGATGGTGATGAATTTTAGTAGATCCGTAAAACTACAGTTTGCTGATCACCGCATCGCCCATTTCGCTGGTTGAGCACGGAGTTTGGCTGGTCGCGATGTCGGCCGTTCGTAAGCCTGATTCGAGTGACTCGGCGACGGCGTTTTCGATCGACGCGGCGATTTCGGGAAGCTTGAACGTTGATCGCATCATCATGGCGACGGACAAGATCGTTGCCAGTGGGTTTGCAATCCCCTGCCCTTGGATGTCGGGTGCCGAACCGTGGACGGGTTCGTACATGCCCTTGCCGTTTTGATCTAGCGAAGCTGAAGGCAGCATCCCGATCGAACCGGTCAGCATCGACGCCGCATCCGAAAGGATGTCGCCGAATAGGTTCGTGGTCACAACGACGTCGAATTGCTTCGGTGCTCGGACCAGTTGCATGCAAGCGTTGTCGATGTACATGTGCGATAGTTCGACTTCGGGGTATTCTTCGCCGACCGAGATCATGATCTCTCGCCACAGTTCGGAGACTTCCAAAACGTTTGCCTTGTCGACGCTGCAAACTCGTTTGTCGCGTAGCAACGCGGTCCGGAAGGCAACATGGCCGATGCGACGGATTTCGGATTCGGTGTAGGTTAGCGTGTTGAAGCCCATTCGCTCGCCGTCGCGTGTTTCTAAACCGCGAGGCTGGCCGAAGTAGATGCCGCCCGTTAGCTCTCGAACGATCATGATGTCCAGGCCGGAAACGACTTCGGGCTTCAGAGTCGATGCTTCTGCTAGTTGCGGGAACAGCGTTGCTGGACGTAGGTTGGCGAACAAGTTCAACGCTTTGCGAATGCCGAGTAACGCTCGTTCGGGGCGGTGTTCGCGTTTGATCGCTTCCCACTGTGGTCCACCGACGGCGCCGAGCAAAACCGCGTCGCACTCTTGGGCCAAGGCCAGGGTTGCTGGTGGCAGTGGGTGGCCGTGTAGGTCGTACGCCGTGCCGCCCATGGGGGCGGTGGGGCATTCGAAGCCGGTATTGTGTTTTGCGTTAATCGCTTCAATCACGCGAACGGCTTGTTCGGCGACTTCAGGTCCAATTCCATCACCGGGGAGGATTGCAATTTTTGGCATGGGTTAGTCAGGTGGTTTGTGTGTGAGTGGATGAACGAGCGTTGTCGCTCTTTAGCTGGCTGTTAAACGGTCATCGGTGACAGTAAGCCTTTCTTAAGGCTCAGTCTTTCTTAAGGCTCAGTCTTTCTTAAGGCTCAGTCTTTCTTAAGGCTCAGTCTTTTTTCAAAAAGAACGGCATCAGTTCCCAGCCGTTTGGCATCGCAAGATCGCTGGCCGCGGCATTGACTTCGTGGTACTGGTCGTACGAGTCCGCTTCGATATCTGAGCCGCAGATCGTGAACGGAACATCGCCGTGCGTGTGTGTCTTGGTGCTCAAGTAAGTTGGGTGATCCGGCGTGACGAGCAACCGGTAAGGCTCGCCGGTCTTTTCAAGGTGTGCGAGAATTGGAGCGACGATGTCGGTGTCGATCGACTCTAGCGAAGCGATTTTCTTCTTCAAATCACCTTCGTGGGATGATTCGTCGGGTGCTTCGACGTGGACGCAGACTAAGTCGTATTTGTCCAACGCTTCGATCGCGTAACGACCTTTGGCTGCGTAGTCCGTATCGGTGTAGCCGGTGGCTCCCGGTACTTCGATGCGATCCCAGCCGACCAAGGCGGCGAGTCCGCGCAGCAGATCCACTGCGGTGATCATTGCTCCTTGAACGCCATGCAGCTCAGCAAACGCGGTCAGGTCCGGCCGTTGTCCAATGCCCCACAACCAAACGTTCGTCGCGGTGGGCTTGCCGTCGGCGGCGCGTTTTTTGTTGACTGGATGGTCAGAAAACCATTCAATTGACTTTTCCATTAGGTCACAGAGCAAATCACTGCCGGG
The DNA here is from genome assembly GCA_023300235.1 of Mariniblastus sp. Lineage (GTDB taxonomy): Bacteria > Planctomycetota > Planctomycetia > Pirellulales > Pirellulaceae > Mariniblastus. Next base: position 8,149 of record JALZWN010000074.1, on the reverse strand, counting down.
CCCACGCGGGAAATCTTCGGCAACTGTTTTGTCCGTCAAATCGTGCGGAGGAGTCGCGCGGGTGTCTTGAGAAAACGGAGCCGAGCTGCCTTCGCTTGGGCGGTACATCAGCAAGTTGCGATAGCTGACGCCGGGGATGAATTCGAGTTGCCCATCGCCAACGTTTTCCTGCGCGGTGGCGAGCAGTTCTTTGGCTTCTTCGGAAGAGATGTGTCCGGCGGTGAAGCTGTTCATGGTTTGGTCGACAACCGAAACCAAGTTGCAGCGAATGCACCAATCGTTTTCGCCCAGTTCGATGCCTTGCGCGGCGGCTTCGAGTGGGGCTCGGCCGGTATAGTATTCGAACGGGCTGTAGCCCAGCAGGCTCATGTTGGCCACGCTACTACCGGCGGGCAAGTGCGTTGGAGTGTGGTTGGCGCGTCCGACCACCCCGCGTTTGGCGACATCGTCCATGGCGGGGGTGTTGGCCGCGGCCAGTGGAGTTTTTCCGTCTAGGTCTTCGCGGGCTTCATCGGCACAACCGTCGGGAATGATGATGACATATTTCATGATAGGGCTCGCAGTTGAATGTTCTTTGTTTTGGTTCAAATGGTTGAGTGGTAGGTTGGTGGCTCTCAGGCGACCAACGTTCGGACGGGCAAGCGTGACCGGCCCATGTTTTTGACTAGTCTAAGATTCTTAGTCGCTCGGGTGTGTCGGCGACGGTCGGCAGGGCGGCGATTTGAGTCATCGCGGCCGTGGCGGCTGATTCTTTGGCTGCATGTGTCATCATGACCAGTGGCACGGTTTTGGCCGGGCCGTCGCCGACTTCGTGTTGGATTACCGAAGCGATCGAGATTCCTTGCTCGCCCAGCAAGCTGGTGACTTGTCCCAGCACGCCAGGGTGGTCTTGGACATCGAAACGCATGTAAAAGCGTCCTTCCAGTTCGCCCGGAGACGCGAATTCAACTCGTTTATTTCCATCGGCCCACAGTTCGAGTGTTTTGAAAGTCAAATCCGTTCGCCCGACGGCTGTGTCGATCAAGTCGGCCACGACGGCCGATGCGGTTGGCATTTGACCGGCGCCTTGGCCGTGAAAGAAGACCGGTCCTACCGCGTCACCGACAACCGAGACTGCGTTGTAGTTGGCTTGTACTTCTGCCAGTGGCTCGCCAGCTTTGATCAGCATAGGGCCGACACAAAGTTGAATGCCTTTGCCATTGTCGACAAGCTTCGCGTAGGCGATCAGCTTGACGCGGTAGCCCATTTGTTTGGCGAACGCCATGTCGCAGGCTTGGATGTTATCGATGCCGCGTTTGGGGATGTCGGACCAGTGGACTCTCGCCCCGAAACCCAAGTGCGCGAGGATGGCGAGTTTTTGAACGGCGTCGGATCCGTCGACGTCCATGGTTGGGTCAGCTTCGGCCAAGCCAAGTTCTTGGGCGGTTTTTAAAACTTCGTTATAGTCGGCGCCTTCGAGATCCATTTTGGAAATGATGAAGTTGCTGGTCCCGTTCAAAATCGCGTGCATGGACGTGATTTGGTTGGCCGACAAGCATTGGCTGACGTTGGCGATGATCGGAATCCCGCCGGCGACGGATGCTTCGAAGGCGATCGACCGGCCCAGTTCGCGGGCTCGATCGAATAGCTCAGGTCCGTGGGCTGCGAGCAACGCTTTGTTGGCCGTGACGACGTCTTTGCCGCTTTCGAGTAGACGCAGGGTGATTGATTTAGCGGGTTCGATGCCGCCGATCAGTTGAGCCACCACGGAGACCGATTCGTCGTTGATCAATCGCTCGATGTCGTCCGAAAGAATGTCGTCGGGAATGTTCACGTCTCTTGGTTTGCTCAGATCGCGGACAATGGCGTGTTTAAGCCACAGGGTGCGTCCGGCATGCCGAGCTGTACGGTCGCCGTGGTCCAGCAAAATTTTGGCCACACCTTGGCCGACGGTGCCGAGCCCAACGATTCCTACGTTCGTTTTTTCCATGGTCTATCTACGCAAAAAGTGATTTTTTCCAAAGCCGGACATCGTATCTGTGCCGAGCCAATCGCGATAGCCGTAAACGGAGGCCATACAGTCCCTACAATAGGAATGACCGTTCGCCGTGCGATTGCTTCTGGATCGCGGCTGGTAATTTCGAAGCTGAACTCTTAGGAGTATGATTATGCTGGCTCCAATTGTAGAACTACTTCCTAATGCGTCTGTTTAAGGACGCCTATTCCTCCAGAGTTAAAAAAAGCGAATTCATGATTAAGAGAATACTTGTCGCCGGCGGCGCGGGATTTTTGGGCTCTCACCTGTGCGAGCGTTTGGTAGCTGATGGGCACGATGTGATCTGTCTAGATAACTTTTTCACCAGTCAAAAAGCGAACGTCGTTCATTTGCTGGATAAGCCAAATTTCGAATTGATTCGCCATGATGTGGTTGAGCCGATTTTGTTGGAAGTCGACGAGATTTACAACTTGGCCTGCCCTGCCTCACCGGGGCACTATCAGTACAACCCGATCAAGACCATGAAGACGTCGGTGATGGGATCGATCAATCTGCTGGGGATGGCAAAGCGTTGTGGCGCGAAGGTTTTCCAAGCGTCGACTAGCGAAGTTTACGGTGATCCAGAAGTGCATCCGCAGACGGAAGACTATCGCGGTAGCGTGAACCCGATCGGCATCCGTGCGTGCTACGATGAAGGCAAGCGAGCAGCCGAGACGTTGTTCTTTGACTATCACCGGCACAATGGCGTGAACATTCGTGTTTGCCGGATTTTCAATACTTACGGACCTCGCATGCATCCTTACGATGGCCGAGTGGTGAGTAACTTTATTCGTCAGGCTCTCGAAGGCAAAGACATCACGATTTTTGGCGACGGTTCGCAGACTCGTTCGTTTTGCTATCGCGACGATTTGGTCGAGGGATTCATTCGCTTGATGGCGGCACCGGACGATGTTCTAGGACCGATTAACATCGGTAATCCTGGTGAGTATACGATCAAACAACTGGCCGAGTTGACGATCGAATTGGTCGGCAACAACAACAAGCTCGTCTACGAAGCACTTCCGCCAGACGATCCAACTCGCCGTCAACCTGACATCACACTCGCCCAAAAGCATCTCGACTGGGAGCCAAAAGTTGCGCTTCGCGACGGGCTGACGAAAACGATCGAGTGGTTTAAAACAATCAATGTGGCTGACTACCGTCCGCCAACTCCTAACTTTTAAGCCCGATTATCTTGCTGGCTAGGCAATTTTTAAGTTGCCAGTTTGATGTCAAAGGAACTGACTACCGTGCCTAACGAACCGAAGATTTCCAGCGATCAAGCTTACGATTGTATTGTGCTTGGGTTCGGCGGCGTCGGCAGTCAAGCGCTTCGTCACGCGGCCCAGCAAGGCTGGAAAACGCTCGGCATCGACCAGCATGGTCCGGCTCATGATCGTGGAAGTTCGCACGGGCAGTCCCGCAATATTCGCCAATCCTACACGGCGGACCCGCGGTACTTGCCGTTGTTGCAGCGAGCTTACGCGATGTGGGACGAGCTAAACAAGCGGCACCGCACGTCGCCGGATATCAAGGAACTGTTGACTCAATGTGGGGCTTTGCAAATCGGCAAGCCCGACAGTGAGATCATGCAGCGAATTTTGGCAGCGGCCGAAAAATACGACGTGAAGATCGAACAGTTCTCGGCCGAACAAGTGATGCAGCGTTTGCCGATCTTTAAGCTGACCGATGAGTTTGTCGGTGTGTTCGAACCGACGGCTGGTTTTCTGCGAGTCGAAATCTGCGTGGCGGCGGCGATTAAGCAAGCCGTCAAAGCAGGGGCTGAACTGAAGTCGGGTTTGCGAGTGGACCGTTGGGAGTCGCAAGACGATGGAACGATTTTGGTCACAACAGATCAAGAAAGTTTTACGACCAAACGCTTAATCGTCGCAGCAGGAGCATGGAGCGAAAAATTGTTGCCGGGCGTTGATTTGAAAATGCAGGTGCTCCGCAAGCAGCAAACTTGGTTTCAAATCGATCGAGTGGATCAAAAGCTTGTTAACAGCTTTCCTTGTTTTGCCGTGGAAGACGCCAGTGGCGATCGGTTTTATGGGGTGCCAGAAATCGATAGCTTGGGAATGAAAGTTTGCAAACGCACCGGTGGTCAACCGCTCGATTCAGCGGATCATTTGAATCACGATTTGGACGATGCTGAACTGGAGCAGGTCGAATCATTCATGGGCGATTTTTTGAATTTCGGTCGTTCACGTTTAGTGCATCACACTGGTTGCATGTACAGCCAGACTGCCGACGGCGACTTTGTGATTGATCGTCACCCCGAAAATCCAAACGTCACCTTCGCCGCTGGCCTTTCCGGCCATGGCTTCAAGTTTGCGCCGGTCTTGGGCAAGTACCTAGTCGATCTGCTGCAAGGCTCTGACGACGCCGAATTCGAGTTTTTGAAGCTCCGGTAGCCCGCAAACTCAGTCGAGCCCGAACAGCTTGGTGAGATTGGTTGGGATCTATTGGTCTGGCGTCTGGATCCTATTCTGCTTCGACGCTGGTTAGGTTAAATTGTGTGTTTGGAAGAACGATAGCCAGTAACAACGACGAGACGAAACGAATGGAATCTCAAGGAATTCTTGCAGCGACTCTTGCCTCTCAGTTCTCACGAGCGGATCAGAAAAAAGGCGCCGACTACTGTTACGATTATGATTGTGTTCGCGATGTGAACATTGAGGGCAATCGGATTTATGGAATGGTTTACGGAAGCCGTGACTACGAGGTTGAGCTTTACTTTTCGCTGAACTCGGGGGGGATGAAGGTCACTGATCTAAATTGTTCGTGCCCTTACCACTCCAAGGGCCACAACTGCAAACACATTTGGGCTCTGATTCTGGAATGCGATTATTTGGCGACCCAGGATGCTCGCTGGGCTAGTTTTTTGTCTGCCGGTGCTGCCGGCGAGGATCGTTTGGATCAATTGTTGGCTGTCGTGAGTCAGCGGTCTCGAGTTTCGAGTTCGGTGCCTGTTCATAATGAGTTTTTGTTTGGGGCAGCTAAGAAGCAGCAAGAGCAACTGGCTTACGTGTTTGACATTTCCGACGAAGGCGGTGGCTTGAAGCTGTTGTTGTACAAGCAAAAGCAAAAAAAGAACGGTGGACTTGGCGCTGCCACCCGTTTCAAGTTTGAAAAAGAAAGCATCACTTCGGCTCCGGCCGAGTCTCAACAGTTACTCCGAGCGTTGACCGGTTACGAAGCACCTTCCCCGACCGGCTACAGCTACTATTACAGTGACCGGGCGAGCAAGTACGAGTTTTTCGACGTCAGCGTTGATTGGTCGGACGATGTCTGGGAGATGCTTGCCAAGACTGAGCGAACGTTTTGGGCGATGGATCCTGACGGAGGCTTTGACGCTTGGCGGCCGGTCGCGATTGATGTTGAGAAGCCCTACTCGTTGGAGCTCAATTACGACGAAAAGCTAAAGACGAAAACCAAAGTCTTGATCGAAGTTAACAATGGCGAGTCAACGATCGCAAATGATCAGATTGTTAAAGCCGGGACGGATGGGATTGGTTTAGCGATCGATCGATTGTTCAAAATCGCCAATCCGGAATTGTTTCCGTTGCTTAGCAGCGTGCTGCAAGACGAGCTGGTGATTTTGAAAAAGGATCGAGCAAAGTTCGTGGAGCTGCTTGACCGAATCCCCAATGCCGATCGCCTGCCGCTGCCGGAGTCTTGGGGGATCGACAAAGCAGCAGTCGAGCCAGTCGTTGGTGTTGAATTTCATCAGGGGATGCGTTCGAAGCACGTATGGGCGCGAGTGTTTTTCGAATACGGATCGGAAACGTTCTCTTGGGGCACTCACGAGCAGGCTCGGTTTGACGGGAACAAAAAATCGCTGACCATGCGATCGCTGTCGCAAGAGCAGGCTCGGTTGCAGCAGTTGTTAGACACCGGCATCGCAGTCCAGCCAGCCGATGACACCGACGACGCGAGTTTTAAAATTGCGGCCATGGACTTTGTACCGCTGGCGAGTGCATTGGCAACGCTGGGCTGGAAGGTGCTGTGGAAGGGCAAGCCACTACGAGTTGCGACGGGAGTGACCGCGTCGGTTGGCGGGCAGCATGATTGGTTTAACTTGGACGCCAAGGTGCAGTTTTCGGGAACCGAGATTGCGTTGCCGCAAGTGCTGGCCGCGCTTAAGCGAAAAGAAGAATATGTCACCCTGCACGATGGCACGCTGGGGCACATCCCGCAGGGGATGCTTGACCGCTACGCCAAGATCGCTCAGTTTGGCGAGATTCACGACGACACGATTCGCTTCAAACCCAGCCAAGCGATGATCTTGGACGCGATGTTGGAATCGCAACCGGGAGTCCAGTTGGATGGTCAGTTTAAAGACTATCGCAAGAAGATTCAAAAATTCGACGGAGTCAAAGCGGTCAAACCAACCAAAGGTTTCCAAGGCAAGCTACGGTCTTATCAGGAAGACGGTTTGGCGTGGTTGAACTTCCTGCAAGAATTTAAGCTCGGCGGTTGTCTGGCTGACGACATGGGGCTTGGTAAAACCGTTCAGGTCTTGGCGTTGTTGGAAAAACGACGCATTCGGCGGGTTTTAAAAGCAGATGCCAAGCAGGCTAAGAAGCCAGTGTCGGCAACACCCGATACTGAACTGACCGAGGCTTTGGGGATTTCCAAAGAAGTTGATCCATGGTGCGAAGCCGTTAATCAGTTCAAACGCAAGCCAACGATCGTGGTGGTGCCCAAGAGTTTGATTTTCAACTGGGTCGAAGAGGCAGCCAAGTTCGCGCCGAAGCTTCGGGTTTTGAATTACACCGGCAGCGATCGAAAAGCGGTTGCCTATGAGTTTGGTGAGTTCGATGTTTTGCTGACGACTTACTCGACAATGCGGATTGATGTGCAGCGGTTGAGCCAGATTGGGTTTGATTATGCGATTCTGGATGAGTCTCAGGCGATCAAGAACTCGTCCGCGTTGGTAGCCAAAGCCAGTCGTTTGTTGCGTAGTGATTTTCGGTTGGCGATGACGGGCACGCCGATTGAGAATCATCTTGGCGAGTTGTGGTCGTTGTTTGAGTTTTTGAATCCCGGGATGCTGGGAAATCTGTCAGGCTTCAAAGCGATGACTCGAATCAAGCCGGATGACAATACCGACAACCGGGCGATCGAGGCATTGGCGGCAGGGTTGAAGCCGTTTTTCTTGCGGCGAACCAAGACTCAGGTGCTCAAAGAGTTGCCAGAGAAAACCGAGCAACTGTTGACTTGTGAAATGACCAAGCCGCAGCGGAAGCAGTACGACGAATTGAAAGAGTACTACCGTGTGAAGCTGAAGAAAAAGGTCGAAACCGAAGGTTTGGGGAAGTCGAAGATCCATGTGTTGGAAGCGTTGTTGCGTCTGCGGCAGGTGGCCTGTGATCCTCGTCTGGTCGATCCAGCGGCCAAGCCCGGTGCGAAGTTAGAGTTGTTGCAGCAGCAACTGGAAGAGGTCGTTGGTGGTGGCAGTAAAGCGTTGGTGTTCTCGCAGTTCACTTCTTTGCTGAGTCTGTTGAAGGATCAATTGGACGCCGCCGGGATTACCTACGAGTATTTGGACGGTAAAACGAGCAATCGAGCGGCGAAGGTGAAGAACTTCCAAGAGAACGACGACGTGCAGGTGTTCTTGATCAGTCTGAAGGCCGGCGGTTCAGGTTTGAATCTCACCGCGGCTCAGTACGTTTATCTGCTGGATCCTTGGTGGAACCCAGCGGTAGAAGCCCAGGCGATCGATCGTGCTCACCGGATGGGGCAGAAGGATCCCGTGTTCGCTTACCGAATGACGTGTAAAGATTCGGTGGAAGACAAAATCCTGAAGATGCAATCATCCAAGAAGAAACTAGCCGAATCCGTGATCAACGCGGATGATTCGTTGCTGCGGAATCTCAGTTCAGATGATCTGGCGATGTTGCTGGGTTGATAGTAGCTGTTAGCAGATCGCCAGAGCACCGTCAGGTCACAACTGGTTTCAACTTCGTTAGTACGAGGATCGGTTCGGCCTGAATGTTTGTGTCGCATAAAGCTCGAACCAAAATGATTTTTCCAAGTTGGTTTATCCCCAAGTTGGTTTATCCCCAAGTTGGTTTATCCCCAAGTTGGTTTATCCCCAAGTTGGTTTATCCCCAAGTTGGTTTATCCCCA
>JALZWN010000073.1 GCA_023300235.1 Mariniblastus sp. | reverse complement strand
ATGATTGGTTGGCCGGTCCTGAGGATTTTTGGGTCGAGAAATGAAGGGAAGGCGACAATTGAAAACGAACCGCAGTGATTGTTTAAAGGTGTCAAACGGCCATGCGGATTGGGTTTCAAATGCAGTCCTGAAAACTCATCATGCATCAACACAGGTAGACACAGATTTAGTGTAGACTTTGTGGATCTGTTCTCGTTCAATAACTTGTTGTCCGGCGTTTAGCGTTATGCTTCCAAGGCTATTTGCATTTTTGGTGATCGCAATCGCGATCTGGCTGCTGTTCCGTAGTCGGTATCCAATTCGCGTTACGATAAGTGATCGAGGGATAGAGCATGGAACCCGGTTGTCGCCCGTGATTAGCAAACGCCTGTCGGAGTTTGCTGAAGAGAATCTGTTGCCCGGAGAGCAGATTCAAGTTCGGGGGCAGGTTGTGTCGGGACACATTCGGTGGGTGATGCCGAGATCCACAAATCCCAGTTTGGTTCAGCGGCTGCGGAATTATATGTATACCGAAGTGAGCTGAAGAGTTTTGTTGGTTGCCGTGAGATAGCCGAATGGGAATTGGCGTTGGAACGGATCATTAAAAGGTTTTTCAGATGAAGTCAAATTTTGGGTTTGGGGTTTCTTGGTTGGTGTTGGCCGTTTGCTGGTTGGCTTGGGTGCCTGCGTCGATTTTTGGTCAAGAGACGAAGCAAGATACGGCGTCTCCGTTGGAGAACCTGCCAACACTCGGTAGCAAACTGACGGACTCGCAGGTCGCAATGTTTGCGGACTTGGCGTTGAAAAACATTCAGACCGAGTACCCTAACAAACCTAGTAACGTCGTCGTCGATAAGGCTTCGGTGCGGACGCCCAAGGAAATGCATCCGGCGTTTTATGGTTGTTTCGATTGGCATAGCAGTGTGCATGGTCACTGGATGCTGGTCAAATTGCTGAAAGAGTTTCCGGGCAGTTCGGCGGATCAGCGAATTAGAGAGAAGCTGAATCAAAACCTGACAGCGGAAAATTTGACGGCTGAACTGGCTTACTTCAACGAAAAACAACACAAAACGTTCGAACGGACTTACGGGTGGGCTTGGTATTTGAAATTGGCCGCTGAACTGGACGGTTGGGACGATGCCGATGGCAAGCGTTGGCGGCATAACTTGGTCGGGTTGGAGGAATTGTTGGTGCAGCGAACGAAAGATTATTTGCCGAAGTTGAGTTACCCAATCCGAACGGGGGTGCATCCTGATTCTGGTTTTGGGTTGGCGTTGATTTTGGATTACGCGAGGAAGATGAAAGACAACGAACTTGAGCAAGCGATCGTCGGACGAGCGAAGGATTTTTATCTGAGCGATACGGACTACCCAACAAAGTACGAGCCGTCCGGGCAGGATTTCTTTTCGTCGTGTTTGAACGAAGCGGATCTGATGCGTCGCGTGCTGCCGCAAGCTGAGTTTGTGAAGTGGTTTGACAAATATCTGCCGGGTTTGAATGCCGGTGATGGTGGGAACTTGTTGACGCCGGTGCGAGTGAGTGATGTGACGGACGGTTACATCGTTCACTTGGCGGGGTTGGACCTGTCACGTGCTTGGTGCATGCAGGGCATTGCGTCGGCGCTACCCGTAAACGACGCTCGGGTGAAATTGTTGGAAGCTTCGATGACCGCTCATGCCAAAACAGGTTACGAGTACGTTTTTAGCGGTCATTACGAAGGTGATCATTGGTTGGCCACGTTCGCGATTTATTTGCACACTCAGGCGGGAGTTCTGGATAAAGAGTAGTCTGATAGGTCCTTGTTTGTGTGAAATCACCAACGGCTGTCGGTGTTCAAAGCTGACGGAAAGCCTTATACTCTTTGGTTCAAAATTAAATTCGCCGGCTCGTGTTCCGGCCAATCATCGTATCTTGAAGGAAATCCGTGATGTCGATTGACAAACTTTGCTCGTTAATTTTTCTGTCCATTGCAGTAACGCTTTGTGGACAAGTGGTAGCTCAAGATGGCTCGGGTACTGCCGCAGCTCCGGCTGCGGAAGCCGCACCTACTGGTCCGGATGAGAATGCTTTAAAAGATAAATTCGGCATGGTAATGGGCTACCGATTTGCTCGTCGCTTTAAGTCGCAAAACCCGGACGCTAGTTACGCTGAAATCTTGGAAGGCATCAAAGCTTCAGAGCGTGGCGAAGATAAAAAGAGTTTCGTGTACGGTTACCAAATGATGGAGCGTATGAAGGAACAGAAAGTCGGTCTTTCGGCCGCTCAGCTTGAGGCTGGATTTAAGAAAGCGATGGCTGGTGAAGAACTTGGAATGAGTGACCAAGAGACGCAGATGTTGGCAATGGCGTTCGGTAAATTGGTTGAGCAAAAACAAATTGCTGAAATGAAGAAGACTACCGAAGACAACAAAGCCAAAGGCGCCGCCTACATCGCGGCTCAAAAGGCTGCGAATCCAAACGTGAAAGAGCTAAGCGATGGGATCTATTACGAAGTTCTGAAAGAGGGAACTGGAGGGAAAGCGGGGCCTCAGGCGACTGTTTCGGTTGACTACACCGGTAGTTTCGTCGATGGCGAAGTTTTTGATTCATCGGTTAAGCCATTGGACGGTGGACCGGGCAAGCCGGCAGATTTTCAAGTTGGTCGTGTGATTCCTGGTTTCACAAAGGCGTTGTTAGCGATGCCCGTTGGTTCTAAGTGGCGCGTGCTGATTCCTGGTGATCAAGCTTACGGAATTCGTGGTAGCGGTGGAAAGATTGGTCCAATGCAAACGTTGGTCTTCGAAGTGGAATTGCTAAAGATCGTCAGCATGGGCGAAGAAGCTGCTCCGAGTGCAACACCGCCGGTTAAGAAGCCTGTGGTCGCTCCAGCAGCTGGCAAGTAGTCCAGTTCGTGTCTTGTTGTTTGGCAAGGCATCGACGACGGCGAAGTGATTCGCGGTCGCAGAATCTCGCTAGTAACTTTAAGTCGCTCATTCGTGAGCGGCTTTTTTTGTTGGCTCTCTGGGGTTGGCGATTGCGGGGTTGGCGAACGCAACCGACGCTATCTCTCATACAGGTCAGCATCCCACAAAACCTGACCCTACTGGTTCTGACTCGGAGAGTCGGTTTACGTAACACGTCCTGTCCGAGGCGAGGGGAACGCGCAGAAACCTAAAACGCCAGCCTGCATCATTCCCTTGATAAATCTTCAGTCAATCAGGGTGCAGCCAATGCGTTACCCGCATGCTCGCCAAAACGAATAACGTGTCGCTCAAA
>JALZWN010000072.1 GCA_023300235.1 Mariniblastus sp. | reverse complement strand
CCCTGCGTCGCAAACCGAGAAAAATACCACATCCGCGTCTCCGGTAGCCGCTCCAGCAAATCGTCCCAGTGGTCAGCGACTTCCCAGTTCAAATGCTGCCAGTAGTCCAAACCGGCTCGACGCAGTGTTTTTTCGTCGATTCGGAACCCCAGCGGACGCACCAACCACAACTTGGCCCCCAACGCCACCGCTGTACGACCGACCGCACCGGTATTACCGGGAATCTCGGGTTGGTACAGTACGATGTTCAAAAACGGCACCTTGCTGGGCTGGATCAGCAAGTCGGATCCGATTTGGGGGCGAGTTTCAGAGGTTTGGTTTTCCGGATGCATCAGAAGTGAGTGTTAAACTTTTTTTAAAACGCCAAAAAAACAACAAAAGAATCATTATGGGATGACGAAAACCTGCGAGATCAAAAACAATATGCGTCAGCCGTTATCTAACGAGCCTTGAACGGTGCCTCGGCATCGACCAAAACCATCTCAGACCAGATTCCGGTTGACTAAGTTAGCTCATTTCGGTTTTTAAAACCATGATCCACTGAAAGCTAAGTAGCAGAAAAGTTGTTTTGGTAGTCCTTTACTCGCTGTCATATATGGAGCCAGTTCGCCCTCGTGCCATTTGCTCCCTACAACCCTAGCCCAATCACCGAGCGATCCACTCGCCCAACGAAGCCTGGAGTTCCTGAGATGGAAAATAACAAAGTCAAAATCGAACGCAATCCTACCCGATCAGTCAAAATTGGCTCGATCGAAATCGGTGCTGGAAATCGTATCGCCGTCCAGTCAATGACGGCTACCAAAACCAACGACATCGACGCCACGGTTGAGCTGGTGAATCTCATGTACGATGCCGGAGCCGATGTGGTGCGGATCGCGGTCGACAACAAAAAAGAAGCCGCAGCGCTGGCCGAAATTCGTAAGCAAACCAAAGCCAACCTCTCGGTCGACTTGCAAGAAAATTACCGGATGGCGGAAATCGTGGCGCCGCACGTCGACAAGCTCCGTTACAACCCCGGTCACTTGTACCACCATGAAACCGCCAAGCCTTGGCAACAAAAAGTCGAATACTTGGCAGGCATCGCCAAGGACAATGACTGCGCGATGAGAGTCGGCGTTAACTGCGGGTCAGTCGATCCTGCTAAAAAAGAAAAGTACAGCCACGACGATTCGATCACTCCAATGCTCGAAAGTGCTCTCGAACATTGCGAGTACCTCGATTCGATCGGCTTTCATCGTTTCTGCGTGTCACTCAAAGATTCCGATCCCAGCAAAGTCATCGAAGTCAATCAACGCTTCGCCGAGCGTCGCCCGGACGTGCCATTGCACTTGGGAGTCACCGAAGCTGGGATTCCTCCGGAGGGCGTGATCAAAACTCGAATCGCTTTCGAGCAGCTGATCGGTAAAGGCATCGGCGATACCGTTCGGGTTTCGTTGACGGTACCCAATGTTCGCAAGGGCGAAGAGATCCAAGCCGGCCGTTCAATCATCGACGATATCTACGCTGGTCGCGTGCGAAGCGTGGTCAACTTCGACACGAAGGCGTTGAATATCATCAGCTGCCCGAGTTGCTCACGAGTAGAAAACGAAGCGTTTGTTGATTTGGCGGTCAAAGTCAAAGAAATGACGCAGTACGCAAAGGACCACGCGATTACGATTGCGGTCATGGGATGCCGAGTCAACGGGCCTGGCGAAACGGACGATGCGGATCTTGGTCTTTGGTGTGGCCCTAAGGTTGTCAACTTGAAGAAAGGCCCCGAACCGCTGGGCGCCTTTCCCTACGATGAAATTCTACCAAAACTAAAACACGAACTCGATAAACTGATCGCTGCAAAATAACCATGATTAATACGCTTTACCTTCCAGAACTTCGCGAGATGCTGGCCGAAAATGATTCGGCCGGTTTGCGCGATTTTTGTGAAGCGTTGAATCCGGTCCGAGCCGCCGAATTCATGTCGGGGCTGGACAGTGCCGAGACTTGGCAAGTGATCCAGCAAACGGATTTTGATTCGCGAGTGGATATCTTTTTGTATCTGGACGACGACAAAAAAACCGAAATCTTGGAGACCTGTCCAGTTGAAGAAGTAGCCGACCTCGTCGCGGGGCTGCCGCCCGATGACCGCGTGGATTTGCTGCAAAACATCGATCAGACTCGTTTGAAAAAAGTGCTGTCGATCATCCCGATCGAAGAACGACGTGACTTCCAGCGACTTAGCCAGTATCCCGAAGAAACCGCCGGCGCGGTGATGACCACAGAGATCGCTCGGCTGACCGAGGATCTGACCACCCATGAGGCCCTCAACGAGATCGCTCGCCAGATCGAAGAGTACGAGACGATTTACTACTTGTACGTCGTTGACGCAGAGGATCGACTTCGCGGGATTGTTTCGGCGCGGCAGTTGCTGGCCGGCATGCGCCAGCCAGACACTCGGTTGCACGACATCATGGAATCGGATCTCGTGTTGGCTCACGTGGACGAAGATCAAGAAGACGTGGCGAACAAGGTCGCGAAGATGGACTTGTTGGCGATCCCGGTGGTCGACAGCCAGCATAAGCTGCTGGGAATCATCACTCACGATGACGTGATCGACGTGGTTCGTGAAGAAGCCACCGAAGATGCTCACCGTATCGGGGCGGTGGATCCGCTGGATGAATCGTACCTGCGAACGTCACTGTTGACGCTCAGTTGGAAACGCGGATTCTGGTTGTCGTTTTTGTTCTTCTTCGCGTTGATCACCACGATCGCTTTGGATAATTATGAAAGCGTGATGGACAAATGGAAGTGGCTAATGGCGTTCATTCCGTTGGTCATTAGTAGCGGTGGAAACTCAGGAAGCCAGAGCGCGACGTTGATCATTACCGCGTTGTCTCGAAAGCACGTCGAAGTCAGCGACCTGTCCAAAGTGGTCGTCCGCGAGCTTTCGGTGGGTTTGCTGTTGGGCGGATCGCTGGCGGCGTTAGGGTTCATTGCGTCGCTGTTTATCATGCCTGCAGGTTTGCCGGCGAGTGCGTTTTTGATCATCCCGTTGACGTTGTTGGCGGTTGTGGTCTGCGGCACGTTGATCGGATCGGTACTGCCGATCGCGTTTGAAAGTATCGGTTGGGATCCGGCAATCATGAGCACGCCGTTGGTGGCCGGGATCGTGGATATCATCGGGATCGTGATCTATGTGAATTTGGCGATCCTGCTGGGCTGATCATTGCTTTCATGAAACGCCTGTGTGCCGAGTCGCCGACGGCCCAACGGAAATGACCCAACAGGCTATCGGTTGCAAAGCTCATGCGGGCAGATTTGAATTCTTCGGTTCAATAAATCGCTTCTGCTGGTTCGATGGCAGGCCGATGAAAGCAATGGCCAAGAAGTTCACTTTGCCCTCAAAGCCGTGAAGCATGGCACCCACTCGACGGACAAATCAAACGAAATTCCTTTGGCCGGCCACAAAAAAACCGGAAGAACCTCGTTGGCGGAATCTCCGCTTACAAATCCAACGACTTGATCAACGCAATCGTCTCGCCACGTTTTTTCAGTCGAGCCTCACGACGAACTTTTTCGCCGTCCTGTAAGCGCTTTTCCAAATCGGAATCAGCAACAACCGTGGCCACCTCACATGGTTTGCCGTCGTCACCGAGTGCCACAAATGTCGAAAACGAAACCGCGGCGAGTTCAATCTTATCCGAGCGAACGTTTTCGGTCGTGATGCTGATGAACACCTCCATCGAGCTGCGTCCGACCGAACAAACAAACGACGTCAGCCGTACAATCGTGTCGCGTGGGATCGGTTGATGGAAGTGAACGCCGTCGATCGACGCTGTCACGCACGGGCGACCGGAGTGGCGCCGAGCTGAAATCGCGGCGGTTTCATCGATGTACTTCATCAAGATGCCGCCAAACAGCGTATCGTGTTGGTTGGTGTCACCAGGTAAAACGATGTTCTCGCGGATCGATCGCGAGTCGGACATTTTCTTGGACGGGCGCATGAATCGGGGCCTTTAAGTTCTGCGGGTTTCTCGCGCTGAAGCGGTCGTTCGTCTCACGTCAAACCGATCAAAACCACCAAGCTCACAACTGCTTGCGAAACCATCGAGTGGCTTTTAAACGGATCTCCGGAACGTCATATCTTAATGATTCATGCGATTCTTTATAGGCCGCTGGTGGATTTGGAAATACACGCCGGACCATGGCGCCAACAGGACTCGGAGGATTGTCATGCGCGGTATGGAATCGTCGCTGGGGTTGGAGTTCCATCGGGTATTTGTCCTAGCTGGCTTGTGAGGTCAAAATTCCGACTTGCTCAAGCCAAGTCTGAACCGCTGGCATCCAGTTTGGCATCTGGAAAACGGAATACATGGCCAATAGGAACACAGCGATCGAAAACAAAAACAACATCAGTGATTTAATGGTTCGTGCGGCCATCGCTCGGCGGAGCTGCTTCAATTCTTGTTTTTGAACTACGTCGACGTACTTTTGAGTGCTTAGTTGTTGGTATTGAGGCATTGTTTTTTCCTTGTGTTTTGCTTCATCGAATTTGTTGACTCGAAGCAAAAGCACAGGCTGTGCCAAAACTCAAAAATGCGTTTTCGCGGGGTAAAAACGGTTTTTGAAAATAGACCGTGGCGTTATTGCAACGACTTAGGCAGCCAAATGTTGCGAGGCTGCAACACGATGTAAAAACGTAACATCATCGCAACAACATTAAACGCGATGTTGTTCAACGCCGGAGGCGAGAATAAGTGAGTGGCCTTGCGCTAATGTGGGTGCCATGTTTACGCGGTTAAAAATGGATTCACTCTAGAAGGCACTTCTGCGGTAGACCGCACTTCCGAGGATTTAGTGGCTGCAAAAGGCCAAGGGCCTGGCCGTTTCTCTAGCCCAGCCGAAGGAACTAAAAGTTCCGCAGGGCTGGGGCGGCATCGCAAGATTGATTCAAAGGGCCAACGGTCCGGCAGTTATCGAACCTTCCGTAGTACCATTAAACTGCCGGACCGTTGGTCCTTTGTGCGTAGGAATGCATCCCAACCCAGCCTTGCAAATCTTCGGTTTTTAGGCTGGGCTAGAGAAACTGCCAGCCCCTTGGGCTTGAAAGATGCTCTTTCGTTGCTACCTGTAAGCGTTCTCAAGGCTGAAAAAACACTACCCTTTGAAATCCCGAAATCATTCGCCGCTGACACTAAAACCCGGAAGAGCCACTACGGCCAACCTCAACAATCGCTGCCCGTAACATGAGCCGTATTCTACGGTCGAGTCTGGCCGGTTCCGCGAACGCGATAATTGAAGCTCGTCAGTTGCTCGACCCCAACCGGCCCACGAGCATGCATCTTGCCCGTCGCAATTCCAATCTCCGCACCCATCCCGAACTCGCCGCCGTCAGCAAACTGAGTCGAAGCATTGTGCAGCAAAATCGCGGAATCAATCCCGCCAAGAAAATGATCCGCCGTCTCGTTGTTCGCCGTCACGATCGCTTCGGTATGGTGCGATCCAAAGTGGTTGACGTGTTGAATCGCGTCGTCAACGTCGTCGACTATCTTCACCGACAACGTCGCTGCCAAGTACTCTTTGATCCAATCGGACTCGTCCGCTGCCGCAGCTCGCGGTTCGACCACGCAAATTTGCTCGTCGCCGCGGATCTCGCACCCAGCTTCGATTAAATCATTCAACACGCTGGCGACGTTTTCTTTGGACCATTGCTTGTCGATCAACAACGTTTCCATCGCACCGCAAATGCCGGTCCGACGCATTTTGGAATTTAAAACCACGTCACTGGCCATCTTCAAATCCGCTTCCCGATCGATAAAGACATGACAGATGCCTTCCAAGTGAGCAAACACAGGGACGCGGGATTCATTCTGCACGCGTTCGACCAAACTTCGACCGCCGCGAGGAACCAAGACGTCGATGCTACCGTTCAGTCCGGCCAAAATCATACCGACCGCATCTCGGTCAACCGCCGGCACTAACTGAATCGAAGTCTCTGGCAGTCCTGTCGAGGCCACGCCGGCTTGCATCGCTTGAGCAATCGCGGTCGACGAGTGAAACGAATCGCTGCCGCCTCGCAGGATCACCGCGTTGCCAGACATCAAGCACAACGCACCAGCGTCAGCGGTCACGTTCGGGCGGCTTTCGTAAATCACGCCAATCACACCCAGCGGCGTGCTGACTCGCTGAATCTCCAAACCGTTCGGACGGTCCCATTCCGAAAGCACTCGACCGACTGGATCGGACATCGCCGCAATTGCTTTGATGCCAGCGATAATCCCGTCGATTCGAGCATCATCCAAACGCAGGCGGTCGACCATTGAATCGGAGAGTTGTTTTTTGACGGCGTTCTTCAAATCGATTTCGTTCGCCGCCAAAACTTTGGCTCGGCTGGCGTTCAGCTCAGCAGCCGCGGCCAGCAGTGCTTCGGATTTTTGTTTGCCGGATGCTTTGGCAAGCGTGCGCGACGCCTCTTTGGCTTGGTTGCCCAACCGCTGCATCGTTTGTTCTAAATTTTCGGTTTGGTTTGCGTCAGTCATGATCGAACAGCGGTGAAGGTTGAGCAAAGAGTTCCAAATCAGTCCGCGAAGTAAACTCGCGTCCGGACGGTTCACTAACTTATCAAGTTTAGCAGTTTTGTAACAGCAACGATCGAGATTGTTGCGGCGAAACCGCAGCAATGCAAACGCCGTAAAACGCAGCAATATAGACGCAGCGGTCATACACCAGCATCCTGCGTTCTGTTGGGAGAGTCGATCAGGGCGTCCAGATTGCCCGAGGCCCGTCAATTTTTGCTACACTCGCAGAAACGGCTTGCAAATCGTAAACATTCAGATCCAAACCGTAATGCATTTATATTGAATTTTCGACCATCAATAAAGCGGTTTCATCCGCATTGAAATATCATGAAATCGTATTCCTTCCCGCAAGGCGAAATGCCAGCGGTCGGCCTTGGCACTTGGAAAATGGAAGACGGTGCCGCCACGCCAGCGGTGACCAAAGCGATCGAGTTGGGCTATCGGTATTTTGACTGTGCTCCGATTTATATGAACGAACCCGAAATCGGCGAGGCATTTGGACCTGTATTTGGACCTGCGTTCGCCGGCGGCCATGATCGAGCTGATTTTTGGATCACATCAAAGCTCTGGTGCAATCGGCATCGACCGGACTTAGTCGAAGGCGCCCTAAAACAAACGTTATCGGATTTGAAGTTGGACTACTTGGATTTGTTTATGATCCATTGGCCAGTCGTATTTCGGCACGACGTTCACCGCCCCGAATCGGGTCAGGATTTTATTTCGCTGGAAGATCAGCCGCTGGTTGATACTTGGGCCGCGATGGAAGACTGCGTCACTGCGGGGCTGTGTAGAAATTTAGGCGTGTGTAATTTTAGTATCGCCAACATGCAACAAATCTTGGATAGCTGCAAAATCAAACCAAGCGCGAACCAGGTCGAGTGTCATCCGTTTTTGAATCAACGGGTGTTGATCGATTTCTGCAAAGCGAACGACATTCACTTGATCGCTTATTCGCCGTTGGGTTCTGGCGACCGGCCGGAACGAATGCGGGCCGAAGCGGATCCGAATTTGTTTGAAGACGAACTGCTAAAAGACCTCGCGTCCCAGAACAACGTCACCGTCGGCGAACTGTTGTTGGCTTGGGCGGTTTGCCGAGGCACGGTGGCGATCCCGAAGTCCACCAACCCAACTCGGCTGGCTCAAAACCTCGCCGCCGGCCAGCTGCAACTATCCGAAACCGATATGGCCGCGATCGAGAGCTTAGAGACTCAATATCGGTTTGTGCACGGCAAGTTTTGGGAACACCCAGGCGGTCCGTACACGGCGGACGCGATCTGGGGCGAAGAAGGCAAACTGTAATGGGCAGGTGGTAGAAGGCAGGTGGTCGCGGGACGGTGTTGGTGGGCAGCTTGTAATAAATTGGCAGATCGTTGTAAGCGGTTTGCAAATTCGGTCTGTAAATGCGTTTGGCCAAACCGCTGAACACGCTCTTTAAGTCGCGGCGATAAAACAACCGCCCCGTCTACCAGGCCTCGCGTGTTAGTTCGCGTGTTAGTAAGAAGCCCAAGAGCCTATCCCGCAACGTTGTTGAGCGATGGGCTTTCTGGTTTGTCGCGAAGGAATAGGCGAGAGACTAGTGGTCTGTCAAAGATAAAGATTAGGATCGAAACATGTAGCCGGACTCGCCAGAGTTCGGTTTCCTCTGAATCAAACTGAATTCTGGCGAATCCA
>JALZWN010000071.1 GCA_023300235.1 Mariniblastus sp. | reverse complement strand
GTCGTACCCTTTGCCAACCAAAAAGACCTCGCCCACACCATGATGAGTTTTGGATTTGAAGACGGCCAGCATATCGTCGTTTCAGTCGAGGCTCGTCGGCGACTGAATCAGAAATACGGAATCATCAAAGGCATCTTTGGCGCGTTCCCAATCATGTACGCGATCGCGGACGAACGCGATGCGATCGGGCAGCGAACTGAGATCCGCGGCGACGACGTTTATCTTTATCGCAGCAGCGCAACGCCAGCGGAAATCCGATCGTTCTTTCGCTGCGTCATGGCGCGAGTCGACAAACTTTCTCGGTCCCCCGAGAAGTACAACACGATCGTCAACAATTGCCTGACGAACATCCGCTACCACATCAACCGCATCTGGCCCCAACGCATTCCGTGGAACTGGCGTTTGCTGATCAACGCACACTCGGACTACTTCGCCTACAAACTAGGTTTGATCCAAAGCGACGAATCATTCGAATCAACGCACCAGCACGCAAACATCACCGCCAAAGCCAAGGGCAACTGGCACCGCGAAGATTTCTCGGCATTGATTCGCCGTTAAACCAAACGTTCATGCATGTATCGCCCTCAGCGTTCTAAATTTGCTGCCAAGAAAAAGTGCTAGTTTCGGGGCAAGAAAAATCGTAAAAGGTATTTCCGTCGATCAGCTGGTGGCGACGGATCGGTGTTGCTTCGCCGCGATCGCAATCGCAGCACTTTACGGTTGGCCCAAGCGGTGACAACAAGGATCACCAAAGGCCCCTGACAGACGGAGGGAAAACTGCAGAGTCGCTAAACGGCAGAACTGCGAACTCTCCTCTGCAAAAGTCACATCCAAGAAGTAATGTAAACGGCTTTCGATCGACCAGTGGCCACAAATGTTTCGCCAACGGCTTTATCGAAATGATGTGAGCATCAGGCGCAGGGCCGCTTCCTTGATCGGCGGACTGTCTCGCCCATTCAGAAAACATCTAATTACGCACAAAGCTGACAAGGCACCCGCCAACAAAGCCCAGCCGGCAACTAGGGCAGGACGAACCCCTTAGGGCAACCCACATGTAATTTAAATTACGCGCAAGCAGTTGCAAAGGACTTCATTGCACGCTAAGGTAGACACTTGTGTCTTAATCGGAAATTAAATCTAAAGGTTTGCAAATGAAGAAATTTATTGTCGCAGCGATGTTAGTGCTATTTGCTTGCAGCGTCAGCTTAGCCCAAAGCAGCTCCGTTTTACTCGGAGATATTAACCGTGATAATTCGGTGAACAGCTTGGATATTTCGCCATTCATTGCGATTCTCGCGACTGGCGGCTTTCAAGAAGAAGCGGATTTCGACGGCAATGGTATTACCAATACTCTCGACATCTCTGGGTTCATCGCGAGCCTCACCTACGCACCGCAAAGAGCCGAGGGGCTGCGAGGGTTTTATGTCGATGGCTTCACATCGTTCCAAGGAAATGCTAGGGCGGAGCAAGAGTTCGTGGATTTTGTCAGGGACAACAAAATTAACTACGTTTTGTTCTACCTGCGGCCTACTGACGTCACAACATATGGGGCAAAACTTAGTGAGCTCATTAACACCTTGAGATCAGAGGCTGGCGTTCTACAAATCGGGGCTACCACGGGGGGTGGCTCCCAAGTTGTTGTTGATCACAACAAGCTATTTCCGGGCAAATTTGACGTTATAAATTTAGAAGATGAGTTTTGGCGAGAGCCCCAAGGAACGCCAGAGCGGGTGGTAACACTTCGTCATTACACAGACACTCTCGAATTAATGAACCAGATTGCAACTGGAAATAACTTAAAAGTCGAAGCCTACATCGGCTGGATAACAAAGCCGGAAATGGCCCAGATCGTAGCCCGGCTTGACCGTTTGCTGCTTCACACCTACGTGTCGCGTGCAGAGTACGCTTACGGATATGGCCAAAGCCGCTTTGAAATGATATCGGAGCTTAAATCTGATGTTGAACTAATGCCAATCTATAGCGTAGAAAAAACAGAGGCCAACCGAGAAGGCGGGGCCGTCTTTATGGGGCAATGGATGCTTGACAATAGCCCCAACAGGTCCAACTACGATTTTGTTGCCGGCTTCGAGCGAGCAGAATCTATTTTTAATGCCGATTACAATGCGGCGGTATCGGGCCCGAAAAAACTCGATGTCAATTTAGTTGGACACCACTATTTTGTTTATTCACAATTGATAAACATACCGCCCACAGCATCCATTGCCTCGCCATCGCTGAGCCATATCGTCGTTGAAGGCGGGGCGACTCCCATAACATTTGTGATGAACGGAAGCGACACGAATCTTAATGGAGCTGAGTGGTATCAGAGTGGCAAAGGGTATATTGGTGCTTCGCGGTTTAATGGTGGAACCACTGTTTCGAGGACAATAACTGCTGCGGCGCCTTATTCCGTGGTTGCGGTGCCTTTTGATTTTGGCTTGTACGGACGCTCTGGGTTGTATGCCAGCAAAGGAGTGGAATGGAAGGTGCTCGCGAACAATACACTTCCGACTGCGACAGCAGCTTTTCCAGCAAATCTCGATGTTTACCTTGAACCTGGCGAAACGCAAACCTTTGTACATCAAGCCAGAGATATTGACGGCAATCTATACGCAGCAGACTGGTATAGCTCAAATGGCTACCTTGGCCGGAGCCGCATTGACGGCACGAACGCTACCACAAGCCGGGATATTCAGTTTAATCAAGCCGGCGTATTTACGGTTTTTGTGGATTTGTTTGATCAAGCTTTACATATGCCAGGCAACACAATTCGACAGAATAAAGTAGGCAGAAGTGTGAGTTGGACTGTGCACGTGGGCAGCGGGACAGACTCCCCAGCACAAACGGCGCCTGCTAAATTCACTGGACGCTATGTCATGGTGCGGAAATCTGGTACCGGCACACTGTCTCTTGCGGAGGTGCAAGCCTTTGCACCAAGGCCGGGTGGGGGGGAAACTAACCTAGCGATGAACAAACCCGCTACTCAGTCAACGACTGCTTACGGTGGAGCGGCATCAAAAGGGAACGATGGCGGAATCGACGGTAGATACAGCAAAGGGTCGATCACCCACTCGGTAGGCAGTTCACTCAACCCCTGGTGGCGCGTCGACCTGGGGGCTGATTATGATGTCAGTGCAATCGTTGTTTGGAACCGAACCGATTGCTGTAGCGAACGGCTTGATGGTGCAGTCGTCTACATCGGAGATAGCCCCAGTACTAATCCCGCGGACTATACCGTGGTGGGAGAGTTAAACGGCGGAAAAGATGTGCAGGTTTTTGAAAGCAATTAAAGGCACAAAGCGTGGGGACGCGGCCAATCCCGTTGGCGCGTCACCTGCTCGTTCCAAATCATTGCAATTAAGGACCCCTGCTTTTGGGCAACAAATCACCAACAGCAAACCAGGGCTTCCTTTCTAAAGAATCACAAATGATGCGTGAAACCAGAGACGAAACCGTTCCCCGCATGGACCGCTTGCCTGAAGAAGGTGGCTCCCATGTGGGGTTTTTTCATCGGTCCATTTGAAAGAACTAATTTGTCAATCAGAGGCGATAGACCGCAAGCTTTTTCGCCCCAAGTCAGGCCAATGCAGACCTGATCAACGGTGTGTTATCCACGTGTGTTTCTAATGAAACTGCTGAAGCTGAATCCGCCATTTGCCAGAACGGTGGCATTCGACACACACAGCAAGACGCTGAACAACGCTTCAATGAGCCAAAGCGGTGCCTGAAGAGCAGCTTCTGTATTTTGGATATTGATTTCCTGACTGGATTTCCCTCTATGACTGATCGTTGTTGTTTAGTCGCAATCGCAGCACTTGTCGGTTGGCCCGAGCAATTAATTGGTCGCACAGCGATTATAAAGACCACCAAAAGCGCCTGACGGATGGGTGGAAACTGCAGGGGCACGATATGGTAGAACTGTATTTACAAAGTCAGACCTGAAGAAAGATGAATCGCGGGTCGTAAAGTTCTACCAGCGAGAGCCGTTGGAAACGAAGCAATCGCTCGAAAAGTGGGTGGAATATCGTCTCGAATCCAGTACGCCACCGATGGGAGGACAATGGAAATCGCTACCGAAAATCATTCGCCAAACAGACAGTCTGGCTCACAGGAGTCGCAGTTTTAGCGTTGATGGCGCGGACTATGAAATTAGAGGCGTGGCTGTCAGTGCTGATAAACCACACGATCAATTCGCTGCCTCAGTTCGAACTGCCAGGAGCCTGGCGCGTAGCTATCAGGACGAAGCTGAACGATTGATGCGAAAGCTTTTCGAGATCGAAAAGGAAGCAGCAAAACAGACGAGTCGCGGCGTAAGCCTGGAACTCAACCCACCAAAAGTTAAGAACCTGAAAGCCAGTCGCCCAATGAAATTGCGATCACTGAACCCAAGCGATACAAGCATGTAGTGAAGCCAGTCCAAGGAATCACCGACGGCTAGACTGAGACTGTGCTGTATGCGTGGGAAACTGACAACCCATGCACAAAGGCGAGAATTTGGCGGAGCAAGTTGCCGCTCTGAGCAAATCGACTTATGACGAGAGCAATGCATTCGCAAAGTGATCCCAATCAAGCGGAAGTTTGATCACCCGCGAGGATTTGACCCGTTTGTCTAAATCGCTTCGGGAAGCAACCTCAAAACGCTCTCGATAACTGGCCCTCTGTTTTGGGCAGTTGATGAGGAACGGAAGGTCCAGGATGTGCATGTGACGGATTACAAACAGCGGCACCGGAGACTGAAGCGGACGGAATTCAGGATTGTGAATCCCTTCACCATCGCAACTGGGGAAAAACTCACCGAACATGATTTTTTGCTCAACGAACTCAGGTTTTAGTTCCTCGTGCAGTTGCAGGATGAATTCCCAGTTTTCATTGAGGCGTGGATAGAGTTGGACGACGGCGCCAAAATCGGCTTCCTTGGAGCCCGCAGGAACGAGTTCTAGGAACCATTCACGTAACTGGCGAATCTCTTGGGTTGCCGCCTGTATGTCTCCCGTCTCGCCGCGGTAGGTAGAAAGATAAATCGATTTGTGAGATTTTAAACCAGCCTGAACGAATGGGCAGACATGGCCTCGTCGCCCGATCTTTTCGTGGGGTCGAGTCAGAAAGCCTTTGCTCCAGTCTTCAAACGCTGTAATTGCCTGTCGTTCTGGGTCGTCGTAGCGCTCCCAGTTCAGACGGGTTTCGTTGCTGTTGACGAGGAACTGCGCACTTAGGGGGGGTTGTGGGATCATCCGGTTAGTATAATAGCTCACCCAAATGACAGCTGATCTTTTCCGGTAATTTCCGTCGATCACCGAAGAAAGATTTTTTCGACATTAAGCATCACAAGGGGAGAACCCCGCCCTTTACAAGCCAATAACAGTGGCCAACGGGCAGAATTACCCGAAAACCGGCTGTAACCGCTGCCAAGTCTCCATAAATTAAAGGTGCGAAACCTCTCCTTAATCGGCGTTTATGAAGGCCGAGGCGATCACCGTTCGTCCAACGCCAACTTATAAAATTTCTCGTTGGGTGCAATCGGGCACCAAACCGAGCCCCGCGGCGGCGACGTTCATCTTTATCGTACCAGCACGAAAGTACGCTGTCCCACCCAACCAAGGCCGCTCTAGCTCTTGTGCCACCTTGTGAGGGCGCGAGGTACTGGACAAATGTTTTCGATAACGCCCAAGCCCAATAGCTTTACCAATTGATATCGGCAGACGGTTTGACCGGTGAGGTCTGCCATCTGATCTTCGGCGGCAGTAATGTTGCCATCACGATCGAGCGTTACTTCTTGATCGAGAATAAAGCTGTCGCGGTTTTGCAAGTCCAGCAACTGCTGAACACGTTCTCATAAATTAGCGTTGGTTCCGCAGGCTTGGAAAACATAATCAGGGCGCGTTACGGAGGACGAGATCTCCAGCGGTTCGAGAAAGATTTCTTATTAGCGCAAGTCAACGGTGCGCACGGTTCAGCCCTCTCCCTTTTCCGCGATGTTTCGTCGGAGCCATGCTCTTGAATACGCCCAATAATGATCCGCAGTTATGGCTAGAACATTGAGAAGCTTAGCCGCTTGGATAGTTTCATTCCACCAAAGAATTTCAGCTTG
>JALZWN010000070.1 GCA_023300235.1 Mariniblastus sp. | reverse complement strand
AAACATGTAGCCGGACTCGCCAGAGTTCGGTTTTCTCTGAATCAAACTGAATTCTGGCGAATCCAGCTACCCTAAAGTTCAACATTGACAGACCACTAGATCGTAAAACTGTTTTCCAGGACTGCCCTTGGGGCCGAATGCGGCGAAAAATAGCCGCAGACTGATTATTGGTGTCCAACTGGTGTTGGCAAAAGCCGGCAAATCAAAAATACTTGCCATTGTCTAGGAATTACTATCTGCGGTCGTAACGAAACCCTTTTCCCCAAAGCCCCCTGCCATGCAATCCTTCCGTCGTCTTGTTCGAATTTTAATGCTCTGCCTGATCGGCTGTTTTGCGGTTTCTATGGTTTCGGAGTTGTTCGCGGCAACTGGCACAAGTCCGGTCGTTGTGGTTGAGGCTGATTCGTCTGCAGCTGATACCGAGGGGCATGGTGATGAGCTTGGTGCTGGCAAGCATGTTTCAGATCGCATCAAAGAGCCAGTTGATCCGGGGATTTTGGCGAACTTGTTGACTCTGTTGATGTTGGTTGTGCTTCAAGCGGTGCTTGGTTTTGACAACTTGCTGTACATCTCACTGGAGTCGAAGAATGCTCCTGAAGACAAACGTAAGTCTGTTAGAGCATGGGGCATCGGATTGGCGATCTTTTTACGAATCGCGTTGCTGTATGCATTGGTGCTGTCGCGAGAATTTTTCGAAACGTATTCAGTGTTTAAGATTGATTCCGAATACTTTGCGGCCAATGTGAACTTGCATAGCTTGATCGTTTTGGTCGGTGGCGTCTTTATCATGTACACCGGCGTCAAAGAGATCTGGCATTTGACTCGGATCGAAGATCATGAAAACGGTCACGGCCAAGGTAAAAAGAAATCGCTTGGAATGGTGGTTTTCTGGATCGTTCTGATGAACATCGTCTTTAGTTTCGACTCGATTTTGAGTGCGATGGCACTCACGGATGTGCTGTGGGTAATGACCGCGGCAATCATTATCAGTGGTGTGATGATGATCTATTTGAGCGAAGGCGTGTCGACGTTCTTGGAAAAGAACCGCATGTACGAGGTGCTGGGTTTGTTTGTGTTGCTGATCGTGGGCATCATGTTGGTGAGTGAAGGCGGGCACTTGGCACACCTTAAGTTCTTTGGCGAATACGTTCAGCCGATGACCAAGACCACGTTCTACTTCGTGTTGGCGGTGCTTGTGTTGATCGACGTCGTTCAGGGACGCTATCAAAAGAAGCTTTTGGCGAGTCGTAAAGCGAACGCTGCGGACCATGCTTAGGTTGGAGCCGAAGGCGCTGTTGAATTAAGCTCGATGAGCCTATCGGGTTTGGAAACTGGTCTTGTGGTTGTCACGTTGTTCTTAGTGAGGAGCGGTGACGGTGAGTGAGCGCTCTTTTACTGAGTAAAAGGCGGCATTCATTGAGTAAAGGGCGGCATTCACTTCCTTGCTGATGCTGCAGGCTACCATTGGCTTTGCTCGCGATGCCCCCCCCCTCTCCCACTTTATCTTCTTTGCCTTCTCTGCATTCTTTACCTTCTCTCGCCGCGGCGAGCTGCTATCACTTTTTGTTTTTCGACACGTATTGGAACAATCGGCATAATTTTCTAAACCTATTTAACCGGCAAAGTCGATGAACCGAAGGACGGTTCTCGTCTGTCATAAATCATAGGTTGGAAATCTGATGCTAGCTCTCAACTCACTCTTGGTAACCTCTTGTCGAACCTTCGGGTTGGCGGCAGTGGTTGTATCTTCTGCTCTGGCCAGTTTTGCTAACGGCCAGCAGACTCCCGCTCAACGTTACCAGCCCGTTCGCACGAACATTTACGATACGCAGGTAGCGAAATCGGATTACTATCCGGAACAAGTCCATCGTGAAGGCGTCCGGCAAATTGCTTTTCAGCAAGACGCTGAGCCCGCTGTGCCGGCGATTTTAAGTGGTGCAAGAGTTCCCGTTCAGAACAATCGTTTTGGCCTTCCAGCACCCGGTGCGAAACCGGCTGTTGGCGGATCGACGCAAACGATGCCACGAAAGTCGCCTGGGGATTTTGCAAAGCAAATGGGCATGCATACAAATGGCTTTGAGCCAAGCCAGTCCATTCGCTCTTCTGCTCAGCCTGCAGTCGCCGCGATAAAGTCTGCATCCATTCCTGTGGGCGTGATTCCACAAACTAACACTCTGCCGGCACCGAAGCTGACCACGAAACCGGTCGCTTTTCAAACGCCAACGGTTAGGCCAACGGTTAGGCCAAAAATTCGCCAAGTCGCTGCCGAAGCCGCGGCTGAGCGTGCACCGATCCAAACCGAATCGATTCGCACAAGCATGACCGATCGATACTCAAACGATCTTCGCAGTCCAAGATCCCGGCCAGCCCAGCCTGTTCGTCGGGTTCAGCCCGTCGTTGCTGAAAATCAAGCCCGACCGGTCGCTCAGCCACAAGCTCCTGTTCGTCGCCAAGCTATCCGTGACCAACAAGTGCTGCCCACAGCGGCCAGCGTGCCAGTTGTAGAGAAGGCCTCGATCAAGATCGCGGCTCCTGCAATCGAAGTGGTTACCGTTGGCCCACAAACCATCGGAATTAACAAAGCATCCGAATACAAGGTTGTCGTCCGCAACAACAGCAGTATGCGAGCTGAACGAATCTTGGTTGGCGTAAACATGCCAACATGGGTTGATATCGAGAATCTTTCGTTGACTTCCGGCGGCAAAGAAATCACCGACGGCGAAGGTCAAGCTCGGCTTGTATGGAGCGTCGATCAGGTTCCGGGGAACTCTAGCCAAACCATGACGATCTCTGCGGTTCCTCGAAAAGCTGAGATTTTTGATGTCGGCGTCGAATGGACGTTGGTGCCTTTGGTTGGCAAAGCATCCGTTCGCGTGACCGAGCCAAAGCTTGAGATGTCGATTTCGGGACCGAAAGAAGTTCAGTATGGCGAAACTGCTTTGTATCACGTTTCAGTTCGCAATCCTGGTACCGGAGCGGCTGAAAATGTTTCGGTCATGCTGCCAGAAGCACTCGGTGGCGAGCGAGCTACTTTGGGGGTGATCCCACCGGGCAAGGAAAAGCATTTCCAAGTTGAATTGTTGGCTCGTGCCGCTGGCGATTTGAACTTGGTGGCCACTGCCGCTGGTGAAGGAAATTTGAAAGCCGAAGCCGAGCGAGCGTTGGTGGTTCGTCGAGCTGCTCTGGAAATCGCAATGAGCGGTCCTCCGCTGAAGTACGCGGGGGGCGTCGGCAAATACTCGGTCACCTTGACCAACACCGGCGACGCGACGGCCAACGAATTGGTTGCCGCGGTCGCATTGCCAAGTGGCGTTAACTACATGAAGGGTATTGACGCAGTCAAATTGATCGACGGCGGCATGCGTTGGCCTGTGGGTTCATTGGCTCCCGGCGAAAGTCGTAGCTATGAAATGTTCTGTCAGTTGGATACATCAGGCGATTTGCAATTAGAAGTTGGAGCTCGCGGAAAACGAGAGTTGGCGGCATCAGGCGTTGTTAGGACAAGAGTCGAAACGATCGCTGACTTGGTTTTGTCCGTTGCTGACTTGAAGGGGCCACTGCCAACGGGCGAGCAGGTTCCTTACACGATTAAAATTCGTAACCGCGGAAGCAAGGCAGCCAAAGGTGTAAACTTGGTGATGCAGTTTTCCGATGGCATCGAGCCTCAGTCGGCCAAGGGGCTTGAGCACCAGATCGCTCCGGGCAAAGTTATGTTCTCGCCAATCCCGCGAATCGATCCTGGCCAAGAGATGACCTTTGAGGTTAGCGCAGAAGCATACAAAAGCGGCACCCACATCTTCCGTGCTCAGCTGACTTGCGAAGATTCGGACGCTCGTGAAATTGCTGAGGGAACGACGCGTTACTTTGGTGATGCGATTGATCCGCCAGCAATGTTGAACGACAGTCGCTCGGCCAAAACAGAAGAGCCTGACAGCGAAAATTCTTTCCGCTAGAATCTAGCCGGTAGGATCAATAAAACATGGCAGCCGACTGCGATTTGCAGGGCTGCCATTTTTATGCGCGTAAGACGAAGACGTCGGTGAGGCTTGCTGCGGACCCGACTGGGAATCTCAATGCGAAAGCGCCTGCGGTATGTTTTGGGCAACCGCTTCGCGGCCTAGTCAGCGATTGAAAACGTATAGACCGTTGATTGCTGGTAGGTATTGTTCGGTCGCAGAATCGTAGACGGGAATTGCGGTTGATTTGGCGAATCGGGGTGGTGTTGAGTTCGCAGAGAGATGCCTGCGTGTTTTTGCAATCCACCGCTGGCTGGAAGTCCGTCGAACGCGTTAGCGGTGTCGAGGTGAAGGCCAGGTTGGGTGGTCCAAACTTCCATTTTGCGACCTGATTTTGGCGAAACCAAAGTGGCAGCCGAGGCCAAAGTGCCACTCTGCGAGTTTAGGATGAAGTCGGCATCGTATCCGTTGAACGTGTCGGCGATCACTGGCGGGTGGTCAATGGAAACCGGTGAAGAAGACGTGAAGTCGAAGCGACCGACTTCTGCCGGTGTGCGAAACTCAAATCGGGTGTCGACGACCGGTTTAGTTTGCCCGGTGGGGATCTTGTGTTCGTCTAACATCAAACGTTGGTCGGCATCGATTCGAAGTTGATGAGATGCGATCGAATCGGGGGTGTCACCGTCAAGGTTCCAGAAGATCTGGTTGGTTAAGTTGATCGGCGTTGGTGCGTCGGTCGTGGCTTCGAATTCGACCGATAGCTGGTCGTCATTGTTCAGTAAGTAGGTCACGCTGATGTGGCATGTTCCCGGATAACCTTGGTCTCCGTCTTGGCTGGTAAGTGACATGCGAACGCCAACCGAATCGGCGTCAACGATTTCTTCGGTCGACCAGATGTGTTTGTCAAACCCTGCGGCGCCGCCGTGCAAGTGATGGCCGTCTTGATTGATGCTGAGCGAGCGTTGTTGGCCGTCGAGTGAAAACTTGCCTTCGGAGATTCGATTTGAAAAACGTCCCAGGGCTGCACCGAAATAAGCGTCGCATGCTTGATAGCCTTCGAGCCCTTCGCAGTTAAGGATCACGTTGGCGAATTTTCCATCACGATCTTGTGTTTTAATCGCAACGATCGCGGCTCCACGATCAATGACTTCGAACGAAACACCGTTCTTGTTTGCACAGAGGTATCGAGAAACTGGCAAGTCGTCGATTTCGCCAAACGGATATTTGACGATGTTCAAAACCATCGGCGGCGGAGTGTTGTCTTGATCGACATCTTCGAGATTGACGGCCATTTGAGTCGTTTGTTTTGTTGCGCTGCCGTCAGCGGGTGCGGCTTGGTTGTTGGATCGAACCAAAACGGCAAAGAGACAGCCAACTAGAAACGCTGCAATACAAAAACCGATTTTCATTTTGTTCTCTCTAAGCCCATACTATCACCGAAGTGCCATCATTATTGATTGAAAGGGTGCTTTGAACAGGTATTCGCTGTCGTTGGCCTTGAAAAACAGTTGGAT
Organism: Mariniblastus sp.; assembly: GCA_023300235.1. GTDB lineage: Bacteria > Planctomycetota > Planctomycetia > Pirellulales > Pirellulaceae > Mariniblastus. Next base: position 15,343 of record JALZWN010000070.1, on the reverse strand, counting down.
TGTTAAGTTGGGACGATCGGCGAGTGGTTTCGGGAAGTGTCCGGCGAATCTAGCTAGTGGTGTTTAATTCTACGGCACCGGCGGTTGGTGGGGGTATCGCGGACTTTGTTGGCGGGCTACGTGAAGTTTGATGCAAACGTGTATTTGTGTGGAGTGCGACCTAGGTGGGGCGGTTTATCGATGGATTTGGCGGTGGTTCTGGCTGTGGCTTGCGAGATTCATCGTGACGGTGTAGGAGCGTTCTGCTGTTACAATCGTTATAACCGGCTTAATCGTTAGCTTCGGTTCAGATTCGTTTTCTGTTGGTTGACCTTACAACCCCTTTGACTAGTATCTAGTTTTTGTGGCAGTTTCAACTGCTTAGGTTCCCACCTTTCCCACCATCGCTAACTAAGTATCTACGAATTATGTCAATCGCAATTGTAACTGGCTCCGCAGGTTTAATCGGCTCTGAAGCTTCTCGCCATTTTGCTAAGTCAGGCTTGACGGTCGTTGGTATCGACAACGATATGCGCCGTGAGTTCTTTGGTGACGAGGCGTCGACGAGTTGGCAGCGAGGCCAATTAGAAGCTGAACTTGGCGACAGTTACATTCACTTGGATGCTGACATCCGTGATCAAGGCGCAATGGATGAATTGTTTGCCAAGCATGGAAATGATATCAAACTAATCATCCACACCGCTGCTCAGCCTTCCCACGACTGGGCCGCTCGCGATCCTCACAAAGACTTTACTGTCAACGCCAACGGCACGTTGAACTTGCTCGAGTGCACCCGTCAGCATTGCAAGGACGCTGTTTTCATTTTCACGTCGACCAATAAGGTTTATGGCGACACGCCGAACCGATTGCCGCTGATTGAGAAAGAGCTGCGTTGGGAGATTGATCCGTCGCATGAATTTGACAACGGCATTCCAGAATCGATGTCGATCGATAGTTGCATGCACAGCTTGTTTGGTGCGTCAAAAGTTGCTGCCGATATTTTGGTTCAAGAGTACGGCAAGTATTTTGATATGAAAACCGCTGCCTTCCGCGGTGGATGCTTGACCGGCCCCAATCACAGTGGAACTCAGCTGCACGGATTTTTGGCTTATCTGATGAAGTGCACGATGACCGAGACGCCATACAAGGTTTTCGGTTACAAAGGTAAGCAAGTACGTGATAATATTCACAGCTATGACTTGATTCAGGCTTTTGATCATTTTTATCGCGATCCTCGCAAAGGTGAAGTTTACAATATTGGCGGTTCGCGCTTCAGTCATTGCAGCATGCTGGAGGCGATTCAGATGTGTGAAGAGATCTCTGGCAAGAAGTTGTCTTACACTTACGAAGACGATAACCGCATGGGTGATCACATTTGGTATGTTAGTGATGTTAGTAAGTTTCAGGGGCACTATCCAAATTGGAAGTTGACCAAGGACGTGAAGACGATCCTCACTGAGATTTATCAGTTCAATACAGAGCGATGGCAGGAATCAGTAGTATGATCGATAAAGGGAAATTCAACCTTCTGGGCGTGACGGTTCATGCGGTCGATTATGAAGCAGCGGTTAAAAAAATTATCACTGCGGGCAAACAGCGAAGGCCTTTGGGCGTGTCGGCTTTGGCCGTCCATGGCGTGATGACTGGCGTGATGGACAACGAACATCGTCATCGGTTGAATGGTTTAGAATTGATTGTTCCCGATGGCCAACCCGTACGCTGGGCATTGAACTGGTTACACGGAACAAAACTCAAGGATCGTGTTTACGGGCCGAACTTGATGTTGAACACATGTGAAGCGGCAGCGGAGCAAGGTGTTCCGATTTTCTTGTTTGGTGGCAAGCAGGAATTATTGGACGACTTACAGGCGAGATTGCTGAAGTTGTTTCCAACATTAAAAATCGCAGGCATGCTCGCGTCGAAATTTCGCACCGTTTCGGCAGAAGAAAAACAAGAGATTGTTGCAACGATTCGCGAAAGTGGAGCGGCGATCACGATGGTTGGTTTGGGGTGCCCGCGACAAGAGGTTTGGGCGTACGAGTTTAAGAAGGAACTCGAAATGCCAGTGTTGGCCGTCGGCGCAGCGTTTAACTTTCACGCCGGTCAGTTGGCTCAAGCTCCGCCGTTGATGCAGCGTTGGGGACTCGAGTGGCTCTTTCGGTTGATCAAAGAGCCAACGCGTTTGTGGTACCGATATCTAGTTTTGAACCCTTACTACTTGGGATTGGTGTTCCTGCAGTTGACCGGGCTTAAAAAGTTCGATCCGCAAACGACCGATTCGCCGAAGCACGAAATATTGTACGGATAAATTGAAGTCGTTTCTCATTGAGATTCCTAAATGGGCTGGTCGGTATTGGATTGAACATCCAATGCTCGGCCAGTTTTTTTTTGGTTCATCCGGCAAAGCGTCTAAAAGAATCAACCGCGAATGGATGTGAATGGACTTCAATCAACGTGAATGTGCTACTGCCCGAATTCGCGTCTTTGGTAGTTAAGAACGATTAGGTCACCGCTTGATCCTGGCCTTGGTAGGTTTTCAATGCCTCATTCAATGCGTTTTGTTTGGCTGCATTGTTTCCATTCAACGGGAAACGCTTAGACTGATCCAAACGTAATTTGTCTATCTGCAAACGAGTTCTTTTTTGCCCCGCCCCGAACCTCAAATCGTTCCGCCTCAGGCGGCTTCTGACATCGTGTCCAGTGAATTTCGGAAAGGGGTTGTCTTTGCGATCATGGCCCAGACGTTGTGGGGCGTGTTTCCGATTTATTTGAAGCTGATGGCCCCTACCCCGGCGATCGACATTGTGGCTCACCGAGTCATCTGGGCGTGTTTGATTTTGATTTTGCTGACTTGTGTGGGGTCGCTGATGCGTTCGCGAGGTTTGCCACGATGGGGGCAGGTGGCGGACAATCTTCGTCAGCCGAAAGTGTGCGGGTTGTTGCTGGTCGCTGCGATTTTGATCGCGGTGAATTGGCTGGGGTTCGTGGCAGCGATTGATAGCGGGCGAACGATGGACGCCAGTATCGGCTATTACATTTGCCCGCAAATCTTGGTGATCTTGGGGGTGCTGTACCAAAAAGAACAATTGTCGAAGACTCAGTGGATCGCGTTTGTCGTCACTTCGCTGGGTGTACTGATGATGGCCGCATCGAAAACCGGATTTCCGTGGTATGGGCTGGTCGTGGCATTTTCGTTTGGGTTTTATGCGTTGGTCAAGAAACAAATTCAATGCTCGGCCATGACCGGCTTGACCTTCGAGACTGGCATTCTGTTTCTGCCCGCGGTGGCGTTTTTGTTGTACCGCGGCTGTTGGTACTCGACAGGCATCGCTCCCGAAGCGACGACCAGTTGGGTGTCTCCGCTGGGGTTGCAGTTGTTGTTGGTGTCGACAGGCATCGCGACGTTGCTTCCGTTGGTGCTGTACGTGTCCGCGGTCAAGTACTTGCCGTTGTCGTTGGTGGGCGTGCTCCAGTTTCTTGGGCCAACGATCCAGTTCGGGTTGAGCGTTTTTGTGTTTGAGGAGCCGTTGGACTCGCCACGATTGGCCGGAATTGTGCTGGTTTGGATCGGTGTGGGATTCTTTTTGCGTGGAGTCCGACGAGTCTAGTTTTGAGGGGCAGAGGTTAAAGGCGGTTCTAGATTTCTGCAAAGTTCTCAGGAGCCAAATGAAAAACGTTTTACATTCGACCGCTATGATTTCGCTTGTGAGTTTTGGGTTTGGTTTCAAACGCTTCCGACGCGTTAAAGCTGCTTGTGTTGCAGCAGTTGGTTTTCTTCCATTGGATTGTCTGCAAGGCTGGTCGTTTTATCTTGATCTCGTTCGTGTTCGCCGCATCGTTTGGCTGGCCGAGGCATTTGGTCGCTCAACGTTTCCATGGAACGCCGAAGACGCCTAGTGGCTGGAAGAAATCGACTGATGCCCTAAACGGCAGAATGGCGTTCATCAAATCGGACTTAGACGAAGACGAGTCGCTGGTCGTCAAATTTTATCAGCGAAAAAACCGTTGGAGACGAAACAAACGTTGTAGCAATGGGGGCGGCATCGCTTGGCTGCTGGCATTCCGCCGATGGCGTTGTCGCTTCGACGTTGAGCAAATCAGCGACGGTGCTGCCCAAGAACAAGAAGCCCGGTTCCGGATCCGATCGAACGGGGACGGATGAGCTGGATGGATATCGACTGACGTTGAAATTCGACGATGGGCGGGGCGAGCACTACGCGACATTCACCGGCAGCGGGAAAAAATCGGTTTGGTTCGAAGGGGCGAATCTATCGAGTAGCACGAAAAAGAAGTGACCGCGAGAGTGTTTTGGCCGTCACTTTGGGTGTGCCGGTGCCGACGTCGAACGACCATGCAGTGGGCTTACGGTTGTCTGCCAGATTGTCACTGGGGCTGATGCCGATGGTGCAGCGATGGGCCGGCAAGTAGGAGCTTCTTTGGGAGGCGGGGGATATCGACAGGAATGGGGCCTATTTCCGCACGGAAAGCGGTGCGGATGTTTTTTTTCCGCAAATGGAGTAGTTTGGCCCGTGAGTTGCCTAGAGACAGGGAACATTAACTACCAACGCAATAATGTCAGGCCGGAGGAATGCCGGCCGTTTGACATGGAGCCTCCCGAAAAACCGGGCCTCGCAGCGAATTCCGCTTGCGGGTTTGTGTTTGGGTAAATCAAAATACAGGAGTAACATTGATGGCCGCTGCGAAGAAAAAGTCTTCCAAGAAGAAACCTGCTAAATCAAGCCTTCAACCATTGGGCGATCGCATCGTTGTCCAGCGAGAAGTGTCGGAAGACACGACCGCCGGTGGGATTTTCTTGCCTACCTCGGCACAGAACAAGCCATCACGTGGCACGGTCGTCTCGATCGGCGACGGCAAGATCTTGGCCGACGGCACGCGGGGCGGTTTGCAGCTCAAGCCGGGCGACAAGGTGTTGTTCACTAGCTACGGCCCTGACGAAATCAAATTCGGCGATGACGAATTGTTGCTGATGCGAGAAGACGACGTTTTGGCGGTTATCGAGTAGAGCGTCGGAGCTGATCAGGCTCATTCATCCAAACATAACGTTTGCAATTCAATTTTGATCGCAAACTAACTCATAATACAAACCTCTCTGAACTTAGGAGTTCACATCATGGCGAAAATGATTGCCTTCGAACAAGAAGCTCGCGAAGCTATCCGACGCGGCGTTTCAAAATTGGCTCGTGCCGTCAAAGTTACTTTGGGCCCCAAGGGCCGTAACGTTATCCTACAAAAGAGCTTTGGTAGTCCAACGGTTACCAAAGACGGTGTCAGCGTTGCCAAGGAAATCGAACTAGAAGACGTTTACGAAAACATGGGCGCTGCCATGGTTCGTGAAGTCGCCAGCAAAACAAGCGACGTCGCTGGTGACGGAACCACGACCGCGACCGTGATGGCCGAAGCGATCTTCAACGAAGGTTTGAAAGCCGTCACCGCTGGTGTGAACCCAATCCAAATGAAGCAAGGCATCGAAGCTGCTGTCGCCGACTTGTGCGAAAAGCTTGGTAAGATGTCGATCAAGGTCAAGAACCTTGACGAAATGAGTAACGTTGCTTCGATCGCGGCTAACAACGATGCCGAAATCGGTACGCTGCTGGCATCGGCCATGGATAAAGTCGGTAAAGACGGTGTGATCACCGTCGACGAAGGCAAGAGCCTGAGCACCGAAGTTGAGTGGGTCGAAGGCATGCAGTTCGATCGCGGTTACCTTTCTCCTTACTTCGTAACCGATTCCACTTCGATGGAATGCGTTTTCGAAGACTGCTACGTTTTGGTTTTCGAAAAGAAGATTTCAAACATCAAAGACCTTGTTCCTCTACTGGAGCAAGTCGTTCAGCAAGGCAAGCCACTGTTGATCATCGCCGAAGACGTCGATGGCGAAGCGTTGGCAACCCTCGTCATCAACCGCTTGCGTGGTAGCTTCAACTGCTGTGCCGTCAAAGCTCCTGGTTACGGCGATCGCCGCAAATCAATGATGGAAGACATCGCGACGCTAACTGGCGGAACGGCAATCTTCGAAGCGTTGGGCATGAAGCTAGACCAAATCGGTTTGGCTGAATTGGGTCGAGCCAAGAAGGTGATCATCGGCAAGGACAACACGACGGTCATTGAAGGTGCTGGCAAGAACGCTGAAATCAAAGCTCGTATCGATGCGATTCGTCGCGAGATCGAAAACTGCTCAAGCGATTACGATCGCGAGAAGTTGGAAGAGCGTTTGGCCAAGTTGGCTGGTGGCGTCGCCAAGGTCAACGTGGGTGCTGCGACTGAAAGCGAAATGAAAGAAAAGAAAGCTCGCGTCGAAGACGCGCTGCACGCGACTCGTGCTGCGGTTGATTCGGGCATCTTGCCAGGTGGCGGCGTTGCATTGATTCGCGCCAGCGGTTCAGTCAAGCCAAGCGAAGATCTAACCGACGACGAGATGACTGGTTACAACATCGTCTTGCGTGCTTGCCGAGCTCCTTTGAATATGATTGCAAGCAACGCTGGCCAAGACGGCGGGATTGTTTGCGAGAAGGTTCTGAACGGCAAGGCAAACTTCGGTTACAACGCGTTGACTGACAACTACGAAGACTTGGTCAAAGCCGGCGTCATCGATCCAGCCAAAGTTACCAAGACAGCTTTGTCGAACGCAGCGAGTGTTGCAACGTTGTTGCTAACCAGCGACGCGTTGATCGCCGAAAAGCCAGCCGCATCAAGCGGAAGCAACGATCACGATCACGACCACTATTAATCGGTGGTTGAAACTGAATCGGCTTTTATAGAAGCCAGTTTAGTTTGATAGAAAAAACGACGTTCGTTCGGGTCTTAAGTTTTGTTTAAGGCCTGATCGTCGATCACGATAAGGGGCGTACCACCATCTGCCCCAGAATTGTTTTGGCCTGCGATTTGGATTTCAGTATCCAAATCGTGTTTAGCCAACGCAAAAAGATGGATTCAATATTCGCCAGTTGGTTTCGTACCAGCTGGCGTTTTTTCGTGAATAGTCGCCTTTCGCTCCCGCGAAAGTAGCGTTCTTAAACAAGGCGGCTGACATTTTCTCTAAGATTGATTCGAATCCTAAATTTCATCTTTACGGATTGTTAAAAATGTTAAGTTGAATAATGAACGCGTGGGCGTCATCGTCGTTTATCTAAACAAATTGGAAGTTGAAATTCATGGCCACACGAAAACGCCGAACACGGGAACACATTATTGAGGACCTCAGCGAAAACCATCTAGAAAGACTGGTGCTGAATTCGGGTCACTTATTACGCCGGCCCAGTAGAGATTATGGAGTTGACGTCACGATGTTTCATTTCTCGGATTCTGGTGAACTGGAAAACGGCGAAGTTCGCTTTCAGTTAAAGGCAACTGATAGCTTAAGGTTCGTTTCCGAAGGGAAATTTGTAACTGTTCGGGTCAAAACTGGTGATATTCAGTATTGGTCGATGGAGCTCTACCCATTTATACTCGTGCTGTATGATTCTGCAGGTGAACGGGCATTTTGGATCGAGATCGAAGATTTGCTAACGCAATCATTGAATCTTGATCAGGCGACAGAGACCATTCGGATTCCGGTCGAAAATGAGTTGAGCAAATCAGCTATTGATGTTTTCAGGCAAAAGTCATTAGCAGCAATCAAGAGAATTGGATCGCAGGATGTCGACGGACAATCAAAACCTCGCTGAGATAAAAATTGCTGCGATGCGGGCGTACTTGATCGCTATTGGGTTCGAGTCGATTGCTGAAGTCGGGCAGTCGCTTGCCTTTCGTCACTCGCTTTCGGATACGCTTGTTACGTTGACCAAAAGCGACGATTCAGGATTCGTGCGGCCGGCGGATTTGTTGTCGATCAAGTTTCGGCTGGAGGCGGAAGGATTGATTTCGGACAATGCGGTCACTGAATTGAATCATGGCCGATTGCCGATTGCTTCCTAGCGTCTAACGCAAGCGATTTGGTTGAGCTAGAACCAACGGACGCGGCTGTTTCCAAACATTTTCTCTCATGCTTAGACGGAACGAGCGTTTGGGGCCCCAAAAAAACCGGAAGCCAAGAATTCAGTTTGCCCAGTTTGACATCGTCTGCTTTCCAGAGAAAACACTAGCGGTGATGTCCGGTGACAGCCACCGGGTTTGGGTGCCGGACATTCAGCGCGCCGGAAATTCTAAAAAGCCAGGATCAAGAAAGAATAAATAATGCCAATTACTACGGACTTTAACGACACAGTAAAAGCTCGAGCTGACCGTGACCCGGCATTTCGACAAACTCTTTTGGTCGAAGCGATGGAAGCTCTTGTTGGCGGAGAGTTTGATGTTGCCAAGGTTCTTCTGCGAAATTACATCAAAGCCACCGACGGATTTGAAACCGTCGGGGACGCTGTTGGTAAGTCGCCGAAAAGCGTGATGCGGATGCTAGGTGACCAAGGAAATCCGAACGTCAAAAACCTTTTCGCAATTACGAAGCACTTGCAAGAGTCCGCAGGAATAAGCTTCAAAGTTGTCGCGGAATCCAAGTAGCCAACGCAAAAAGATGGATTCAATATTCGCCAGTTGGTTTCGTGCCAGCTGGCGTTTTTTTGTGAATAGTCGCCTTTCGCTCCCGCGAAAGTAGCGTTCTTAAACAAAGCGGCTGACATTTTCTCTAAGGATCAGGCACGAAATAAGTTCCGATTTCAAATGAGCAAAAATCCTAACCCGACTGCGTAAGCGAGGGATTCAGCAGGTCAAAATGATCCCTCGCTTACGCAGTCGGGTTAACAAAAGCGGAACTCATTTCGCGGTAGACCACGAGTGGCGGACTCGCGAGGAATATCCCATAGTCCTCATAGGAGTCAAACATGCCCAAGAAACCCAAACGAATTCGTCGAACTTTCACGGACGAATTTAAACAGAACGCAGTGCGTTTAGTAGTTGAAGAAGGCTACAGCTTCAAAGCGGCCGCCGACGCGGTGAGCGTTTCGAGTCGTAGCTTGCGAGAATGGCACGACAAGTTTGCGCCAGAGCCGGATCCCTGTGGTGAGGACGCTTCTCAAGAAGATCTTGCCGCCGAGAACAAGCGTCTTGGCAAGCAGTTGCGTCTCGCCGAGATGGAGCGAGAGATCTTAAAAAAGGCAACGGCGTACTTCGCGAAGGAGTCGAAGTGAAGTACGCCTGGATCCAAGAGAGGTGACAGTTTGAGGGCGACGTGTATGCCAATTGGCCAAGCCGTTGAACGATTGGTGTTATAGCCAACAATATGTTCAACAAAGCGATAGCAGCTACGGCTACGATTCCCAAGGTCTGTATCAAATAGCCGCAAGGTTTTGGTGTTTAGGGGGGGCTTCTCTCACCAAATTGCTATACTAAGGTCAATTGGGATGATATAATAAGTAGGCTACGCAGAGCCACTTGATACACAACACGATTCTTATAAAAGCTATCCTATCTGATTTAAAAATTCGTTTTTCCACGCAAAAACGGTTGCGTAAAGACGCGTCAAATTCCCGTCCCTCCGTGCATCCACTACCACACGATGCTCCAACAACAGAAGTAATAACATGCAGCGACTACGACAGGCTTTCTCTCTCGAAGCTACTTCAATTAACTCTAAGAAATCGGGCCGGAAAAAAGCAAGCTACAGCCAAGTTGCATATGAGTCGCTGGAGCAACGAAAATTGATGGCAGTCATTTCATGGACTGGCGGCGATATTATTGGAGACAGTGTCGTTTCGACTAACGGTACTTCTGTGTTCGCAATCAGTGGTTCTGCTTCCCAAGGGGAAACACGGGTAAATGGAGTTAACTTTATTCACTCCCCCCGCGCGACTGCCGGTGGCATCGCGCAAGATCAGTCGCCTGGAAATGAGTCGTTGACTACCACGATCCAGAATGACAACTCCGACGCGTTTGAGAATGGCGGTCTTGGTGCGGTAGGCGAGATTATCTTGGGAGGATGGTGGGGAGGTGATGTAGGAAATACAGCCACGTTGACTCTGACGGGGCTGACGATTGGAAATTTGTATGAAGTGCAAATTTTTGCAAATGATGCACGCAACGGTATAGACGAAGGCTTCGTTACAACCTTGGGAGATGGCGAAGGTGGCGCGGGCCTTGCTTTAGAACTCAATAACCTCCCCAACGGCAGCGCTGCAGGGGATTTTGGGCTTGGGACGTTCACTGCTGACTCGACGACGCAGACGATTGAATTGGCTGGATTTTTAAACGGTTCGGACAACTCAGGCCGACTTCAAGTCAACGCGATCCAATTGCGTAACATAGAGCTCGTCGAACTTTTGCCTGGCGCAGTTCCGTTGATCAATGAATTTTTGGCTTCCAATTCGAATATCATTGATGACGACAATGGGAACTCGACCGACTTTATCGAGTTTTTCAACGCGGGCGAGGACGCTGTCAATTTAGCCGGGTACACGCTCACCGATGACCCTAACGAACCGGCTAAATATGTTTTCCCAACTGCAACGTTGGGTGGTGGTCAGTATTTGACTGTTTTTGCTGGTGACGATGATGACCCGACGACGGGCAGCGATTTGTTCACTGGATTTGGGCTAAGCAGTGGCGGAGAGTACCTGGGTTTCTTTGATCCCTCGGGGGATTTGGTTTCCGAGTTTGGAATCGACGGAACGGACTTCCCTGCCCAGTTTACCAATGTGAGTTTTGGTCTGGTGGATGATGGCAACTTTGATTCAACAGCGTTCTTTACAACGCCCACGCCGGGGGCTGCCAATGTCGGCGCGGTCGCTGGAGTCATTGATTCGTTTCCGACGGTAAGCGTTGAGCGTGGATTTTATGACGAGGCGTTTGATGTTGATATTGTCTCGCAAACGGCAGGTGCCACTTTGGTTTATACCACTGATGGTTCCGAGCCCAGTTTGACCAATGGAACACAGGTCCAAGCGGCAAATGCCAATGCCTTTGCACAGATAACGCTCAACATCGCTGAGACGACTTCGCTTCGCACCGGTTCCTTCTTGCCAGACGTTCTTACCCTAGGTTCGACAACCAACTCATATGTTTTTCTTGACGATGTTCTTGAGCAAACTCTGATTGACCAAAGTGTGATTGATCAATATTCACAAGATATACTCAGGGATGCTCTGCTGGACCTGCCAACGGTGTCTTTCAATTTCGATGATGAGATCGGTCGGTTTGATGCAGAACAACGAACTTCCATTGAGTACCTCGCTGCCGATGGCAGTGAAGGGTTTCAAGTCGACGCCGGCATCTCGCCCTTCGGCGGAAGTTTCACCGACTTTGCCAAGAGGAATTTTCGCGTTAATTTTCGTGGCGAATACGGAACCTCTGAGCTGGATTTTCCTTTGTTTGAAGGTTTTGATGACGGTGTAACGCCAGCAACTACTATCTTCGATTCATTGGATTTTCGCGCCGGTTCTCATGACCGGGAACAACGCGGATTTGGATTGTCCAACCGCTTTGTAGATGAAACGCTACTTGCCGCTGGCCACGTCGCAACCCACGGTCGGTTTGTTCACCTTTATCTCAACGGCCAATATTGGGGGCAGTACCACTTACGCGAACGCTTCAATGATGATTTCCTTGTTTCTTACGAAGGTGGCGATGAAGAAGATTTTGAATCGATCAACGGCAACGCTAATCAAGGAAATAATTTTGGGCCAGGTGTTGTCCAAAGTGGTAGCGGGGTCGCGTGGAATAACGTCAATAACATTGTCAACGATAACAGCCTTTCACCTTCGCAAAGGTATGCAGCGCTCAGCGGGGCAGTGAATTTGGAGCAGTACGTTGATTGGCTGTTGATCTTTATGGCTGGCCAGTCCGAGAATGAGTTCCGCGCAGTGGGTTCATCAGATGGATCGGTCCCTTTCATTTTCCATTTCAATGATGCTGACGGATGGTTGCGAGATCCACTCGATGGTGTTGGAGGGCAAGCCGGTGATAAAACTGATGAAGAAGGACCAGGCGATATTCTTGAAGTGCTGCTTGCCGACGGCGATCCAGAATTCTTGTCCTTTTATGCCGATCGCATTCAACGAATGTTCCTCAATGACGGACCGCTGAGTGTCGCCCAGAGTACGGCTCGTTTGCAGGAACTGATTGATCAAGTCGAATTGAGTGTCATCCTGGAAGAAGCTCGCTGGGGTACTACCTCTTCAACCACTAGCCCGACAGGTGGTAGCCTATCGGTTGCAGAATTTAACGCTCGTTCACAAGATGCGATTGACCGAGTTCTGCCCAATATCGTCGAAAGCAGTAACAATATTTTAGTACGACTCCAAGATCGGGGCGTCTTTCCTGATCTCAATGCCCCCGAAATCCTCGTTGATGGAACTCCCCAGTTCAACGGAGATATTTCTGGTGGAGAGGCACTAACGTTTGCGGCTGACGGTCCCGTTTATTACACAACTGATGGGTCTGATCCGCGCTTGCCCGGCGGTGGTCTCAACCCGAATGCGATTTCTTTTGATTCTGGATTGACGCAAACTGCACTCGTGCAGTCTGGAGATCAGTGGAGGTTTGAAGATTCTGCGGCCGGCCTTGATGGATTCAATTGGCAAAGTCCGGACTTTAATGATTCGCAATGGGAGACGGGTTTCACTCAACTGGGCTTCGGCGATAGTCAAAACGAGGGCGTCGAAAACAATGGACAGATCACGACCTATTTCCGACAGACATTCGATGTTGATTCAACTGACATCAACGATCTCACGCTCCGACTACAGCGAGACGATGGAGCAGTGGTCTATCTTAATGGGGTCGAAATCGTTCGAAATAATCTGCCAAACGGTGATATCACATCAAGCACGCTCGCCAGCTCTGCAATCGGTGGTGCCAATGAAAACATTTGGCATGAATATAGTATCGATCCCAGCTTGCTTCAGGCAGGTAGTAACACGTTAGCAGTAGAAATTCACCAAGCCAGTTTCTCCAGCAGTGATGTAACGTTTGATGCCGAGTTGTTGGTCACCACAGTGAGCGACGGCGGTTCGCCGATCATTCTTAACAGTTCAACGCAAGTCAACTCTCGGACGTTGGTCAACGGCGATTTTTCACCACTTAGTACTGCGACGCTTTTGATTCCTGCATCGCAATCGGACCTGCGGATTTCGGAAATCCAGTTTAACCCCTCAGCGCCTACGGCCGCGGAGATTGCAGCTGGATTTACTGATAACGACGATTTTGAATTCATTGAACTCTTCAATCCCAGCACCACCAGTTCGATTAACTTGGACGGCGTGCAGCTATCTGATGGTGTGATATTCGATTTTGGCGATATTGATTTGCTGCCTGGTGAACGAGTGGTGGTCGTGGAAGACGTCGATGCGTTCATGGCTCGTTACGGCGATAGTTCGACGGTACTTGGCCAGTGGTCTGGCAGTTTGAGCAACGGAGGTGAAGAAATCACATTACTGGATAGCTCGATGGATGAGATTTTATCGGTCAATTACGGAGACAGTGATCCCTGGCATAGCGCCGCCGATGGCTTTGGTTTTAGTCTTGTGCTAGAAGATCCGGCCAACACGCCGGTTGAAGAGCTTGGTAAGTACTACAGTTGGAGAGCCAGCACCGTGTTTGGCGGAACGCCAGGTGCTGCTGCGGTGGATCAATTGGGTGTGGTGGTCAATGAGGTGCTGGCCAATACAGATGCTTCGGAATCGGATGCGATTGAATTGTTCAATCCAACTAGTGCGGCGATTGATATAAGCGGCTGGTACTTGAGTGGTGAAGGTGATGATTTATTAAAATATCAAATCCCTGCAGGAACCGTGATCGCCGCCGGTGGTTATTTGGTGTTTGATGAGGCGGACTTTAATGCGACGTTGACTGGGTTTGCATTGAGTGGTTCCCAAGGCGACCAGGTTTACTTGAGCCAAGCTTCTGAGGGCGTGTTCGTTGGACTGCAAGACGCAGTTGAATTTGGTGCGACGTTCGTTGGCGAGTCGCTGGGCCGACTCCCTAACGGAACTGGACGTCTGACTCGCCTCGAATCAACCTCCTTTGGCAGTGCCAATGGAGAAGCAGAAGTTGGGCCTCTAGTGATTAGCGAAGTCAACTATCATCCAGAATCACCAACCTCGGCGGCATTGGCGATCGATTCAACGTTGACTGATAACGATCTTGAGTACATTGAAGTGGCGAATCCTACTTCGGCCACGATTGACCTGACGAATTGGCGAATTCGTGGTGAAGCGGATTATGACTTTGTGGCTGGGACGACTTTGGCTGCTGGCAATGCAATCTTGGTGATTTCTTTTGATCCAACCGATCCGCTGAATGCGAACAAGTTAGCTGCTTTTGAGGCTCACTACGGCATTGGGTCGGATGTGACGATCGTTGGCGGTTTGTCTGCTTCACTTTCCAATAGCTCGGGACGAATTTCGTTGCAACAGCCAGACACTCCTGATTTGCAGGGGAATATTCCAAATGTTGTTGTCGATGAAGTTGTCTATGACGACTTGGCTCCGTGGGCAGATGCGGACGGGAACGGGTTATCTCTTGAACGCGATGATGTCGACGCCAATGGAAACTTTGCGTCAAGCTGGATTGCAGCGACACCGACACCGGGTGCTTTTGAATCACCGTTTTTGTTGGGTGATGCCAACCTTGATGGAGTTGTCAACTTCCTAGATATCTCGCCGTTCATCTTGTTGATTTCGACAAATACGTTTTTGGCTCAGGCGGACATCGATGGAAATGGAGTCGTAAACTTCTTAGATATCAGTCCGTTTATCAGTGTATTGTCTCAACCAAGATAGATCACCGGTTCCAGTGTCAGCGACGGTAGAGTTCCGGCGATTGTAAACTTGCGTTGGTTGCGAGCGCACTACGTGTTGATAACATTGGTATAAACGATGGTGCCGCCAGCGAATTCGTCAAGTGTAAAATGCTAAGCGTCTTGGATTTGTCGAGTACCGAGATCGTGATGCAGTCTCACAGCAATTCGTGACCTTGAGCTCGCTGAAGAATCTGATCATAAAAAATGTTCAGGTGAAATGTTCAGGGCCAGCCGATCACTCTCAGTTTGGTAGCATCAACAGACCGAGTTTTGAATCATTGCTTGAATTTGATTGAATCAAAAACGTATAAGCTTGACCACTGACATGGCAACGACGGACCGCTTGAGTGGGCGTTGGACTGCGAAACCTTGTTTCCAGCTCAAACTCGTGCAGCAACTCCAACTACTACAAGCCGCACGATGACCGAACAAAGCAGAGCTTCCGTTGCTCAAGAAGTTACCAAACAACTTAGATTCATCTGTGTGTGTTGTGGTTGATTTAATGAGCAGGCCGCGTTTGGCAGTTTGGTTCTCGCATGTGGCCGGGTAAGAAACCATCGGGGGCAGGCGGCGCTCTGAATGTCCGGCATCGAAATCCGGTGGCTGTCCCCGGGCATC
>JALZWN010000069.1 GCA_023300235.1 Mariniblastus sp. | reverse complement strand
TTTTGGATTCATCTTGCGATGCTGACCCAGCCCTGCGGAACTTTCAGTTCCTTCGGCTGGGCTAGAGAAACGGTCAGGCCGTTGGCCTTTTGGATTCATCTTGCGATGCTGACCCAGCCCTGCGGAACTTTCAGTTCCTTCGGCTGGGCTAGAGAAACGGTCAGGCCGTTGGCCTTTTTACCCACGGAGAATTTGGAAGGACTGGAATGTTGAGTGCCATAGCAGTTGGCGTTTTCGTCCCAAGCCCAGCTTGCGGCTGGATCGAGAACAGGGATTTGCTTCACAAACGAATGCAAATCGCTGATCTGTTTTTCAAGGAACAACAGTCAAGTTACTGGAACGTTCTTTAGAATCGTCGTGTTGTCGACTTCGATGTCAGCTCGAGCTTCACAGTTGACCCAGTCTTGGGTGGCCGTCACGTCAAATAGGTTCGATGCTTTTGTGAAAGTTTTTAGAAAACCGTGGTGACAGTGCATGCTGTCAGCGACGAACCAAATGTCGCCATTCATTCCAAGGCTGACATTTAATTGAAATCTTATATTGCGACTTCGTTTTACAGCAGTTCACCAAAATTGAAATCAATCTCAAGACTTTAAGAGGTGGTTTCAAAAGTGAATTTTTTGCCCCGATTTTGAGGACGGGTCTTGAATATCAATCTCTTTTTGGACGAGCGCTCTTTTACGGAGTAAAAGGCGACAATCTTCGCGTGACTAAATCAACCGACGCTAACCTAGCGGACTTGTTGATTTAGTTGGAGTTGAAGATTTGTCGTTAGCCGTTTTGGGAATAGCTGGCGATCGCCAAAGGGAAAAAATCACAACCGTCAACGCTACGGGCTATCAATGGGTACCTGAAGAACCGATTTTTCTGCGCACACATTATGAAGTGCGGCAGTTAAGGATTCCCGGTTACGGCTCGAACTTGTCGGAGCGGAATGGATAGGCCGGAAGGTCGGCGATGTTGACGAGGTTTACGCTCGGCTTGCCGGCGAAGGCGTAACGGACGTAGAGCGGTTTTTTGATTTCGTCCGAACTGAGTACGACCGTACCGTCGCTGATCTGGGCGTTGGCCTGCGCCCAGTTCTTGGAATCATCCGCTAACCAAAAGCCCGTCGGTGCTTTTCCGTCGGTCGTCTTGAGGCCGTCGGCGTGATCAAAGTGGACCACGATTTGATTGTCTTGGATTTGAGTCGATTTCATCATCGGGCCGTGGTCTTGGACGTCCTGCTTAAGGAAGTTTCCGGCAGCAAAGCGAGCCAGTCGCTGGCCGATCGGCTTTTTGTCTTTTGGGTGAATGTTCGTCTCATTGCCTAGGTCGATGGTGTTGACGACGAAAGTGTTTGGCAACTCAAGTGCTTTGAGTTGCGACTCTCGCATCCAAGCCCAAGAGTGCGCGGCGGGATGTTGGGCTCCTTTTTTTGGGCCAGTTTTAATTGGCTTGTAATAGCCAGGTAACATCACGATCATGAATTGCATGTCGTCAGACTTCCACGCTTTACGGTATCGCTGGATCCAAGCCTTGAGCGTTTCGCCGTACTTGAGCATACCAGAGTTACGAGAGAACCAAGGGGCTTCCACCATCCCGAACATCGACTGCGTGTTCCGCTCGCCTTGGTACCAAACAACGCCGCGACAGGCGAAGGGGATCAACGGGTGGATCATGGCGTTGTAAAGGATGTTTGTCTGGCGGCGCAGATAGATGTCATTTTTTTTGCTCCACGGTTGCGAAGCCAAGATCGATTTGATGGTTTCTTGCCGTGCAGTGTCTGCGTCAAATTCGTCCATCATCGTTTTGAAGTGCGGAACGGTCTCGGTCATGTCGCGCGGCATCCAGGCTTCCAGTGACGAACTGCCCCAGCACGAGAGGATGATCCCGACGGGGACATCGCCAGCTTGTTCCAAAAAGTAAGCAAAGGAAAACGCAACCGCGCTGTTTGGATGCCCTTCGACCCAACTGCCCTCTAAGCGGTCTTGTTCGGTCATCGCGACCGTTCGTTTGACAGCGAAGGTCCGAAGGTTTTTTGCTTTTGGAATCAAAGGCCTAAGGTTGGGGTCTACGCCAACGGCCTGTTGCATGTTGGATTGGCCCGAGCAAATCCAGACTTCGCCGACCAGGATGTTTGAGCAAGACAACTTGTTGCTGCCGTCAGAAACGTCGAGCGTTTGCGGTTCAAAATTGGCGGTCAGGGGATCTAGCTTTAGCATCCACTTACCATCTTTGTCGGCGACGGCAGATTTGGTTTGGTCACCAAACTTAACCGTGACCGTAGATGCGGCGTCCGCAGTTCCCCACACTGGCACCGATGCGCCGCGTTGCAAGACGGCGTTGTCGGTGAATGGAGACGCCAAGGTTAAGTCTGCCACGGCGTCCTGGGCACTGAGCGTTATTAGGGACCCGATGATTGTGAAGAAAGCGGCGTGGATGATATTCATTGGTTCGTTCTAACGGGTGAGATTTTTTTCTGAATTTTTGATTTTGTCGAACGCGAGTTACTTGGTCGCGGCTTCTTGTTCGATCGTTGAGTTCATAAAATAAGCGGCGTCGACTTCTTCTTGTTTGAGCTGCTGAGTTTGCACGGGCAGCCAAAGCGAGATCGCAGGCACATAAGTGATAATCATCAGGGCGCAGACCATCGAAAAGAAAAACGGCAACATCGTTTTGGTCACGCTGGCGATCGTGGTTTTGCCGACGCCGCAGCCGATGAACAGGCAAGTCCCTACCGGCGGTGTACAGAGCCCGATGCACAGGTTCGCGATCATCATGATGCCAAAATGAACTTCGTGCATCCCCAACGCCATGACGACCGGCAAGAAGATCGGCGTGAAGATCAGGACCGCTGGCGCCATGTCCATGAACGTTCCCACGCACAGCAGCAGTAGGTTGATTGTTAGCAGGATTAAAATTGGATTGTCGGAAAGCCCCAGCAAAGCTGCGCTAACAGTTTGAGGGATATTGGCCATCGTCATGATCCAGCTGAGCCCTGAGCTTGCGCCGATCAGGATCATTACGATGGCGGTGGTGAGTCCGGTTTGCAGCAGCAAATCCGGAATCTCGGACAGTTTGACTTCACGGTAGACTGCGACCGCCAATATAAACGCGTAGACAACCGCAATTGCGGCCGCCTCGGTTGCGGTGAAAATGCCAGCAAGAATTCCGCCGATCACGATCACGATCAAAAATAGGCTTAGGAAGGACCGTCGGAAAGCTGCCATGATCTCGTCAAATGAAGCACGTGGTTCTCGGGGGTAGCTTTTGGCGTAAGCAAATCCCCCGCAAACCAACATGATGAACAACCCTGAAACGACTCCCGGAAGAATGCCCGCCATGAACATCGCAGATATTGAAACTGACCCCGCGGCGACTGAGTAAATGATCATGATGTTACTGGGCGGAATCAGCAGTCCAGTGGTAGCCGCTGTCGTGGTCACAGCGACATTGAAATCGCGATCGTAGCCTTTGCGGTTCATCTCGGGGATCATGAAACCGCCAACGGATGAAACCGCGGCGGCAGCCGAACCAGAGATTGAACCGAACAGCATGCAGGTAAGCGTGTTCACGTAAGCCAATCCGCCGGGGAAAAAACCAACCAGGGTTGAGGCAAAATCAATTAAGCGGGTTGCCATTCCGCCGCGTCCCATCAAGTGCCCCGACAGGATGAAAAATGGAATCGCCAGCAAAACAAATTTGTTGACGCCATTTGCCATCGTCTGGGCAACGACCAGTGTTGGGTCAGGGCCTTCGGCCAGGATCGCAACGAACGTTGCCATCGCGATCGAAACCGCGATTGGAACCTCCATTACCAACAGCAGAACAAAGACAACAATCAGAATCAGTGCGGTCGTGCCCATTACTTGGCTCCTTCTTTGAGTTCTGCCACGCCACTGACCGATTCGTTTTTGGGGTCGCTCGGGCTGATCGTTTCAAGCAAGTTTTGTAGCGTGAACAAAACCATAAAGAAGCCAGCGATCGGGATCGCTAGGTAAACGTGGCCCATCTGCCATTGAAGCGCGGGCGTGGATTGCTCCATCGCGAGGGTGTCCGAGACGGTGCACCAACCGCCGTATACAAAAATCGCCAGAGCAAAAAATAGCACGACCAGATGCGAAAATATCGCTACGATTCGCCGCGTTTCGGGATGTAGCTTTTCAACGAAGTAATCGACCCCGAGATGTCCTTTGGTAGCGAAGGCCGCCGCACCGCCCAGCAAAGTGACCCAGATCAATAAAAATCGTGCGAGTTCCTCCGTCCAAGAGGCCTGTGCGCCTAGGGCGTAGCGAGTGAACACACCCCAGATGACGTCCAATACAAGGAGGCCGACGGCGGTGATTAACGCCGCGTTCAGCAGCATTGACATTAATTTGTTAAATGCGATTAATCCGGACTTCATTCTCGCACCTCGCCGATCTTTTTAAGCAGCGATTGGACATCAGCATTGTCGATCGCGTCGAGCATCGGTTTTACTTTTTCAGCAAACAGTGCGGTATCAACATCGTAAATTGTTGTGCCTTCGGCTTCGACCGCTTTGAGTGACGTCTCGGTGTATTCTTTCCACAGGTCCCGTTGGAAAGCGGAACATTCTTGGGCCGCTTGTTGGACCCAGCTTTGTTCTTGGGAAGAAAGCCGGTCCCAAACCTTGGAGCTCATGATCAGCATGTCGGGCACGCGAGTATGACCATCCTTCGAGAAGTGTTTGCAGACTTTGTAATGTTGTTTGTTGTAGAAGCTGGCAGGATTGTTTTCAGCACCGTCAACGGCCCCCTGTGCGAGAGCGGAGAATAGTTCGCTGAACGGAATGGGCGTCGGGTTTCCACCCATTGCTTTAATCATGTTGATTGCCGTCGGGCTGTTCATCACGCGGATGTTCATGCCTTTCAAATCGTCCGGCGTCCGGATCGGTTTATTGATAGTGTAGAAATTTCGGCTGCCACTATCAAAATAACACAGCCCATGCAAAAACTTCTTTTCGCCGCTCTGCATGAGCTTCTGTCCGACGTCTCCATCGAGCACCTTCCAGAAGTGATCGGAGTCATGGAACACATAAGGCAAACTAAAGGTCGCCATTGAGGGGATGAAGTTTTCCATCGCGGCGACGGATTGGCTGGTCATGGCCAGCGAACCGTTTTGAAGCTGTTCGATACTTGCAACTTCGTTTCCTACGACTCCGCTAGGGTAGATGTCGATCGTGACCGACCCCCCAGAAAGTTCCTCTAGCCGCATCTTCATGTGCTCGACCGACTTGTGGATCGGATGAGCGGTCTCAAGGCCATGGCCAAGTTTGAGGACGGTTTGTGAAGAGTTGTTTCCGCTGGCGTTTTGCGAACGAAGAAAAAGAGCGAAGCCGCCGGTCGCAAGCACTGCTCCGATCAGCAATCCCGCGACAAAGGTTGAGAGAGTTTTGTTCATGGCTAACTGGTTGTATTCAAACGTTGGCTGTCGGTGAGATCGAAAGTATACAGCATTCGCCAAAGAGTATTAGCGTACGCGACGAACTTGCAGCCAGAAATAACGACTATGGGTCGCGGAAGCTGCGAGGTTTGATGAGAACGCGATGGGGTGACTGATAGACCCGAGTTTGAGTATGCTTCCGGAGTGACTTGGGCATCACCGATGCCGACCGGGCACCATGAGTGTTGTCGGTGGTTCTGTTTCGCGATCGAATCGCGGTGTTTGATCAACAGCATGAATCCGCGTGGGCTTCACGCAGAACTATTCCTCAAACTTAAACTCGATTCCACCCGACATCGAAGCGGCAAGGTTGTATAACAACGCCATCAACGATCCGCCAAAGAATCCTCCGATTCCGTATAAAAGCGGAAGCACAAGAATCGAGGCGATTGCGGAACCAATTCCAAATGCAAGAATGCCTCCCGCGTCTGGACCGGAGGAAGCGCCAAGCACAGTTCCAATCATCGTTAAGCCGGCAAATAGCAAACCTAAGATCAAACCGAGGATCGCATAGATAATAGCGATGGTTGTTCCGGTAGAAAGCACGCCGATCTGCCGGAGACGTGAACTCGTAAGATTCAGTGGCTGACTTGGAGCCTTGGTCATAGGAGACTTCTTGACCGAGTTGCCTTTTTTCCGCGGCGTAACTGCGAAAGGATTTTCTGAAGCCGATGTCGAACCCAATCCTGAGATCACAGGAGCCGAGAGATCCGGTGCGGCGGTGGCCGGCACTGAAATGTTTGGCGCAGAAAGGCCGGCGTCAGGTCCTTTATCCGAAAAGCTTGGGAACTCGTCAGAGGCAGCTTCGGTTGGTTTTTTTTTCGTTGGATTCGCCGGAATGTTAATTTGCGTAGAGCATTTCGGGCATTTGCCTCGTTTGCCAGCATAAGAATCCGGAACCGATAATTTGTTAGCACAAGCGGGGCATTGAACTTTGATGGGCATCGAAACGAGCTTCCGTAAAGAAACGTGAGATGGTGAGACTGGGTTCACAGTCTTACAAAATAACTTCTTAAATGCAAAATGAAAGTCGCTCCCGCCCCGGTTGTCGTCTATTTTTCACGAATGGTCGGTCAGCCTAAGTCGGTTGACAGTTGCGGTCGCGAGTCGTTGACTGCGAATCTGTTTCGGATTCGGGTTTGGTGTGCGGTGCAGTTATGTTGACTGCAGTTATGTTGGGTGTTAGTTCGTTTCGGCTGAACGTTGGGTGCACGGTCGCCAAGCGAGGCGGTTTTGTAGGATTGGTTTTCCAGCGAGTGCTAACGCGTGAACGATTCGTGTCGCAGTTTCGTTTCTTCACAATGAGCTCCCTAGTTTCAAAAGTCCCAAAGTTGCCCGGTCCTGGATGTTGACCCTCCAAGGGCGACATTACTGGCAAACGCAAATGCAGATCCGTTTACAGCAACCGAAGGAGGCTTCGTTGAGGCACAAATGTGGTGAACCGTCACCTTGCGTCGTAACGCATTCAATTGCGATCCGGCAACAAAGTAGAAGATCGTCGCATCCGCTGGGATCGTTGTTGAGTGGCGATTGGGATGTGAAGGTCACAGGAAAAAATCGTGTTTTTTAAGACGCCACCAAACACGGTTTTTTAGCGTCGAATTCAGCATCGATCTTCAGAATCCGGACCTGACCGCAAGTTACGGGGCCTGCTTTGGTTCAAGTCGTTTCAATACCGCTTGCCAGGACGCAGCCGAGTTGTCCGAGGGGGTTTGACCGGTCAAATTTTGAAGAGCAAACACGATTGCTTCGCGGTTCTGGTTGCGAGCGTCGGCAAATTGTTTGTTAAGTCGCTTTGCCTTGGTGCCTTTGACGGGTTTCTGTTGCACGACGTAATCAAAACGTTGGTTTCGCGGCCACGGACCAGAATTCCAGACCGGTTGAACGACTGAGAAGTCTTGTTCGAGATACGTTACATCCGCTCGGACGGAGGTCAAACGAGGGTTCTCTGATTTGTAATACTGCTTCGGAAGCGGCTCTCCCCAGCTGGGCACGACGCCAGTGGCCATCTCATGTGAACTGGCCGCCGGGGCGTGGCAGAGAAGACAATTTCGCATGTGGTTGATCGCAACCAGTTCGGATTGCACGTATTTGTTTTTGTTGATTTTAACGGGGGCATTCGGGTGAGGTAAATCGAGCATGGCGACTAATTCAGCAACCGCACCTTCGTCTCCCAGCCGAACCAAAGCCTCGGCACTATGCTGAGCCACAACGTGCCATGGGTACCTGAGTCCGGCAAGTAATTCGTCGCGATATTGATCATGCGGAAAATGTGCCAACGCCGTCGTTGCAGCCATTCGCACCTCGGGCACCAGATCGAATTTGGCTCGTTTTGCCAATAGCTTTAACGCGGTATCGGTTTTTGATTTCTCTAGGGCTTCGATGAGTTCCAAACGCATACGCGGATGATCGATCTGTAAAATTTGGTCCGACGTTTTCAAACGCTGTGGGTCGATAGAATTGTCGATCGCGGTTTTGAATTTTTTCTTCAGCTC
Organism: Mariniblastus sp.; assembly: GCA_023300235.1. Taxonomy (GTDB): domain Bacteria; phylum Planctomycetota; class Planctomycetia; order Pirellulales; family Pirellulaceae; genus Mariniblastus. The sequence continues at coordinate 30,526 of JALZWN010000069.1, read as the reverse complement.
TCGAATGCGGAACGAATCGTTGTTGCTCGGGTCGCGGCTACCGAGACTCGGGTCGAACAGATTGATGGCCAATCCCAGCGTACTAGAGACTCGATCAATCGCAGCCGCCTCGGTTCGACTCGAACGGCACTCGTCTCCCATCGTCAACGGTAACCGAGCTTCGGGGATTTTGGCCAGCGTGTACTTCTTGGATTCGAGTTCTGTTCGGTCGATCGTTGCGATTATTTCCGCGGCCAACTTTGGGCGTTCAGCTGGGGCAGCCTTGGCGATCGTTTTCAACTTCTTGGCCACTTGCTTTTGGAAGTCTAGAGCCTTGGTCGCGATGTTTCGCTCGGCCTCATGGAACTCTTTGATGTCGGCGAACAGATCAAACGAACCAATGCTCGTATAGAGAGCTTCTTTTAGTTCGTCTTTTGGAAGCTTTTGGAGCGTTGTCAATGTGGTGGTTTTCGTTTTTGGAAGGGCGAGAAAGCCGTTCGAGGCGAAGCTTGCAAAAGCATCCGGTGTGATCGATTGTTTCGTTGGTTCAGTTTTTGGTAATTGGTCTCCAGTTCGTGCTTCCCAAGCCAACCGCAGTTTAGCGGTGTTTTGAAGGACCGATTCGGTTGTCGTCAGGACAGAACAGATCGTGAATATTTCGTCATCGGTCAAGAAGGCCGTCTGTTGGCTGTTGAGATCAACGGAGGCGATTGCGTTCGGGTTCTTAAGTGTCAGCTGGCGGAAGCTTTGGCGAAGTTCAGCAAGTTCACCCAAGGATAGGTTAGACGTTTCAAGCGTTGCAAAATGTTGGCAGGCTTGGTCGATCGTTTGCTCAACTTGATTGATGTTCGCGAAAGGGAACTTGCTCGTGCCGATACGGATTGATCCGGCTACCTGGGTGCCCAAGCGATTGCCAAAGAACTGAGCGCGGCGGGTAAATTCGTCACCGAGTCGTCGCAGGACGAAGTCGGCATTGTCGACTAACAGCGATCCATCGATTGACGCTTCATTCAAGGAAATTGAACCGACGCCGTTCTCCGCAAAGTCTATCGCAAGATGCCATGTTAGGCGCGGAACTGGATCATCGGAAACAATTTCGACTGTCCCTTTTGGCGGTTGGTCTGCTAATCGCGAGGTGCTTTTGTCGTCGATGAGATCGGCGGGTTTCTTGAGTGGACGTTCGACGAGCGATTTTGGTTGATGCAAATGGTTTTCTTTTTTGTCAGGCGTGGGGGCCATGTTGTGATTGGCGTGGTCCACCAAGCCGTCTTCGGCGGACGGCGCTGGCTCGATCAATTCGATCGAATCGTTCGAGTGGGCTCGGGATTCGTCTGGGGTTTTCTTGAGTGGGCGATTGGCAAGGTTTTGGTTCGATGGCGAAGCTGGAATGGAAGTCTGTGGCGTTGGGTGGTCCTCCCCTGCCCCACTCCAGATCATGAACGCAACTGCGATCGCTGCGGCAATCGACGCTAAAGTCGCAACGGCTTTGCTCGCCGCAAATTTACGCTCTGCAACAACCGTCAAATCCGATTCGTCGCTTGTGTGTCCCGGCGGCACGTTATTGGCAGCGGCTTTGGTTGGCGGTGTGGCTCCCGAATTCGGCGTGGCCTCGGATGACGCTTTTGTTCTGGGAGTCGAAGATGCGAATACGGGAGCGATGACTGGCAGGCGAGGCTGAGAATCTGAGCTTGAATTTGATTCGGAGCTTGGGCTTGATACGACTTCGGCACGTGCAACCACATCGTCAACAAACGAGTCACCGCTCGCGGATAGGCGATGCAACATCCGCAGTTGGCCGTCTATTTGCAAGTCTTGAACTTTTTGCGAATCCAAATCAGCCATTGAAAACGGAATTGCCGATTGAGAATCGGGCTTCAAGGGTTGGCCTTGTTGCTCGATAATTTCAGCCCATTCCGATTCTGGTTGACGATCCGGTTCTTTATCTGATTCGTTTTGATTGTTCATGGGAAAACCTGTGTCCAACTTAATGACGGTCGTTGGTTTCGGATCGAGCTGAAATGCACTTCTGTAAAATACGACGAATGCGAAGCAATTTCATGCGTACGGTTCCGGACGCTTCGTTGGTGTCTGCGGCAATGGTGGCGGTTGATTGTTGGGCGAAGTAGTGTCTGTCGATCAAATTTCGTGAACGATCAGGGAGTTGTTCGAGGCATGATTCCAAGGCGGAGAGTTGTTCTTCTAAAAATTCAAAATCGCGTCGTTGAAATTTCAAACTTGAAACCTGACATGTGGTGATGTTAGCTTGTTGGAAGTTGTTCTTTTTCTTTCGTTCGACGACCTCGGCGCGCAGGAACTCCAATGCCTTATTTCGGGCAATGCCTGTTAACCAAGTCGAGAATTTTGAATCGCCGCGGAAGCGATCGAGTTGGCTAAATGCAACTACGAAAACCTCCTGCGCGATGTCATCAACATCCGCTAAAGATCGGACATATTTCGCCAAATACATTCGAATCGGCTTGTGATGTAATTCCACAAGCTGACGGAAAGAATCGGCGCATCCTTGCTTGGCCAAGTCGACCAATCGATTTGAATGATTCACGCTGCTCCTGAGGATCTTCTTGATGTCGTCCCCTGAGTGGCAAACAGGGGGCGATCGTCACAAGGAAAAAGTATCTTTTTTTGAGGAGGGCTGTTGTGACCGGTTTTTTAGGGGAATACGTGCTTCGCGGGGTGGGGTCGGCGAAGCGATTCGGTGGGCGTGGGGTGGGGTGTACGTGACTACTTTTTGGATCATAACCGGAGCAAACGGACTACTCGGCTTCGATACAGATCAGTTCCTTCATCGTGCGGTGGTAGATTCGACCGTTGCTGAAACTGGGCGTGTTCACCGACCAAGTCTTGCCGAATTCGCCCAAGTCATTCATCGACACGAGTGCGTTTTGGTCGAACTTGTCAGCTTTCCCGTCGATCACTTGAACTCGTCCGCACATGAAGGTGAAGTACAAATACTGATTGACGGCGATCGTGTTGCCGTTGAAGCACCACCACCATCCGGTTCGTCCCGAGCGACGGTCGGCCGCGACATCGATGCCGCGACTGTTGAGCTCCATCGATGGGTAGAACGTTTGTCCGCCGCCGGCTTTTTGGTCGGCAACTTCAGGGGTTTCAAACGGCAATTCTAAATACTCAACTTTGCCCGTATCTACGTTGATCCGAACAATGCTGTTTCGAGGGCCATAGAAGACATCTCGACGGCCCTGTTTGCCTTTGTAATTAAAACACTGGAAGTACAAGTAAGGACGGACGGTTAAGTTTGCAAACCAAGCTGGAAAGACTTTGAACGATGCATCGCCTTCGTCCAAGTTTACGCCTTCGCGGGTTTGAAATGTTTTGGTGGCCGGGTCGTAACTGGTGACGGTAACGTCTTTCATCCAAGAGATGTTTTTGGCGACGCTGCCATCCTTGGTGTTCAGCACGACAAGATCCGTTCGAGATTCATCCAACCAGTACGAGTACTCTTGGTCCCAGCATTGGGTGACCATCGCAATGCCCTTGCGGGAAGCCTCATAAGACCACACGGCTTTGCCGGCTTCGGAACCGTCGACTTTGGTTAGCGTGAGTCCAGGAGGAGATTCGGGCACGCCGTGGTGGGCGCCGCGGCCGGACAGTACTGCGTGGCCACCGTCGGGGAGTTTGCCGAGTACAGGAGTGTTGTAGTGGGTGAGTCCTTCGGGGGCGATCCATTGTTCGCTGCCGTCGGTTGCGGAAAAGCCTTTGATGTAATTCCATGCGTCTTCACGACGCAGCGGATCGTCGGTAGCTCGGGGTTCCATGTTTAGGATCGTGTCGCCAATCTTGATCGGTTCGAATTGTTTGTTGAATGGGCGGCCGAGCGTCGGGGTCCAGCGGCGAGTCCAAACTTTTTCGCCGTCGATGGTCCAGCATCCCATTTGACCGCTGGCGTTGCAGAACCAGACGTGTTTGCCGTCGGTGATGGGAGTCGGACTGCTGGAGCTGCTAAATCCATAAGCGTATATGCTAAGTGCTGCTGGGTCGCCGGCGAGTTCGCGTTCCCAGATCGTCTCACCGTTGTCGGCGTCGATGCAGTACAGGACGATATCTGTGCCCTTTGGAGATTTGGATGCTTGCTGGGCCGAAAGAGGTTTCATTGTGGTCATGAACAGTCGGTTGTCCCAAACCGCGATGCCGCTCTGCCCTGTCTCCGGCAGTGTTTTTTTCCAGCGGATGTTTTTGTCGTCGGTGACGCTCCAGTTGGTGGGCACCGGTTTTTGGGTTTGAACGGTCCAGTTTTGGTTCGGGCCCGCGGCTTGCGGCCATTGATTGGAAGGCTGCTGCGTATTTTGCGCGTTGCCAAGACTACTGGTTAGGTTGAGCAAGCAAGCAAACGCCACAATTCGAATCAAACGCATCTTTTTTACCGTGGTAGAATGGGGGGGAAGAATTCGTCGTTGTAGTTGCTAGGGCTGAAAATCGAGCCGTGCAAGAAGCAGAATCCCATTTTAGGCTTCCGGCGGTGGCGTTCGCGAGGGGGTTCTACGGTTTTGGGTGTAGTAATGGGCTTGTCGATTAATGGAGCCGCTGTGGCGATCGCCATGGTCGTCGAACTAAAAAAACGTGGCGATGGTTGAAAGCCTGCCCCACGATTTTTCAAATCCCACTAAATCTAAGAGCCCATTGGGGACGAGTTCTAGAGATATTCGTCTTTTTTTGTTTAAAGCGGGTAGAGAATCTGTGGTCGTTACGCCACGTTGGTGTTTTTGACAGGTAGAGACTCTAAATTTAATTTACCAAAGATCGATTGTGAGACGTTTGATGAAATATAAGTATGTAGCAGCCTGGCTGTTATCGGCAATGTTCGCTTTTGGCGTTCTGACCAACATGCAGTCAGAAAGTTTCGGCCAAAATCAGGAACGCGGCATGCGTGGCGGCCAGCGCGGGCAAGGCGGTCAGCGCGGGCAAGGTGGTCAGCGCGGGCAGAGAGGGCAACGCGGCGGTGGCCGTGGAGGCAGCGACGCGAATGCGTTGGTTAAAGGTGAAGTTGCGCCCGACTTCGTATTGAAATCGCTGGACGGAGAGTCCGAAACAAAGCTGTCCGAATTTCGCGGTAAGAAGCCGGTCGTGTTATTTTTCGGAAGCTACACCTGACCGCCGTTCTTGAACTCCGTCGGTACGATGGAAAAGATGTATCAGCAGTACAAAGATGTCGCGGAATTCCGAATGATCTACATTCGCGAAGCCCATGCAGTCGACAGTTCTCGTCCCAGTGGGATTGGCCGCCAATTGAATATCAAAGATCACACCGATTATGACTCCCGCTGCGACGTGGCAGAGCGTTTGATCGAAGACAAAAAATTGACGATGCCAATGTTGATCGACAACTTCGAGAACACGACCGACGTGGCCTATCAAGCCAAGCCGGATCGAGTTTTCTTGGTGGGTAGCGATGGGCGACTGGCCGTTGCGGCTGATCGAGGCCCGTTTGGATTTGCGCCCGCGTTGACTGATTGCAAAACGTGGTTGGACAAGCTCGTGAAAGACAAAAAAGAGCCTGAGCTATCCAAAGAAGAGATTGCTAAGGCTGACGCGAAAACAAAGCAACGTGGGCCCGCCAAAAAGCCGACGCGAGGCAAGCCAGCAAAAACTGGTTCGTCGATGTCTGAATCGGCCGAGCCTGCTGCGGCGGAATAGTAGCAACCAGCGTCGGTCGTTTACGCTTTCGTAGGCTTTGCTGAAGCTAGCCTGTTCGCGAGCGTTAGGCCGACACGTTTGCTTGCAAGGTGGTATGCTTTTCGTAGTCGATATTTGGCCAAGCGAAAAAGAAGGATTTGGCGGGGTTGTTGAAGCCATACTGACAAGCGTCCAAAAACGAAAATCCCCGCATAATCCGCCGCCAAGTCAAGCGGAGAAAAAGTTCGCGAAGGAATGAAAATCTGCGTGAACTCTTCGGCGGTCACAATCCCAGCAACGATCAGACTGCCCAGAAGAAAATTACGTTTCCTGAACGACTGGCAGCGGTTGTTGAGCAACAAGTTGACCATCAACGCTAGAAGCCCCATCACCAAGAAATGCCCGATCTTGTCGCCGTGGGGAATCCCTGCGGATAACGACAACAGTTCGTTGTCGGTCCTGGTGTTGGCTGCCGAAATAAGCCGGTAGATGAAGCTTGCGTATGCTAATAGGCACGCCGGTAAAACAGATCTCATGAGTAAACGTCTTCGCATTGTTAGACTCCCCGCTAAGCACATGAAACAGGCCGGTGAGGCGTGTTTACGCGGTAACGATCAATCAGTTCGATCAATTTTGTCGAGCTAATGCGTCACGTGGAATGGGGAGCGTGGTTTTCGTCGGAATGATATTTCTCTCGCGGATCCCTGTCAACCAACTGCTGGCATAAACCAGGGTAAATCAGTTTTGGAAGCTAGCTATTCTAGTGGCCCGACGCGTTGCGGTTTATTGATCTAATATGTTTTGGTGAAGCCTAAAACAGGTGGTGATGATGGTTCCAGCCTGTCATGCGCGAAGACCGTCTGGGAGCAATTCTAGTGGACGGGGAGGTTGACTGATAACTCGGATGCCAAGAATCGTTTTGAGTCGCTTTTGTTATTGCCGCGGTTTTGTGGTGCAACGGCTCGTAAGCTTTTTGGGATTGAAGCTGTTGAGGGTTGGCCGAAGGATTGGCAGGCGATGGTTGCAGGGTGGCGTGTTAAGTTTCTGCGCGCTGACACGTGTTGAAGAGGACGTGTTGCATGGCCGTACCATCGTCGGTCCGGTACCGGAGTCTCAGAGGGGCGAATCTTGGGTGAGGCGTCTGTTAGTTAATAGAGGGCGAGGCAGTGTTTTACTGTCTGGTATGTCGCTTTGGCCAAGCCCAAAGCGTACCGGATTCGTCTGCTGCGACGCGAGGCCTTGCGGCCGAGGATGTTGATCGACTCAGGCCCAGTTTGTCGGTTTTGGCCCTGTCCTTTTACTCATTAAAAGAGTGCCCTTTCACGCAGTGAAAGGCAGCATTGGCTTCTTGCAAACGTTAGCAAGAAGCCGACCGCCAACCACACAGCTCTCGGAAGAGCTTTGTGATTTACATGGATCCTAAAACGCTCCCTTGATCTCATCCAAGCTTGCACCAAGCAATTTTCTTGCCAGTGGATCGAGGAGTGCTTCGGGGCCTTGGATGTGGAACGTGCGTTGGATGTGCTTCATCGTTTCGCCGGGCTTGAGGGCTGCGGCGGGTGATGAGGTTTCCAGTTCGTAGAACGGGCCGAGCGGGGCCTTGCCTGGTTCGGGTGACCCGTCGTTGTAGGAATTGATCACATCACCTGCATAGGGTTTGTCTTGTAACTTCCAGGCGGAATTGACAAACCCGTTGGCTGATTCTTGCACGTTATAAGTCACGATGTTTAGGACTTTTCCGTCAGCGTCGTAGCTGCCGGCAATGCCTTTGGATCGTTTGTCGTTGATGCCGATCTTTCCGCGTCGAGTGCCATCGCCTTTGAAGAACAGGCGCTCTTGTTCGACCTTCAGGTAGTCCGCCGGGACTTTACCAAAGTAATCGTCGGTCACTTTCACGCCGAGCGTTGCATCGTCGCCTTTTTTGAACGGGATTACGACGGTCGTTTTTGGAGCTGGGTTGTACATGCCAAGCATCCAGATCGACAACAAACCGGTTTCTGTCGTCCAAGCGTTTTCGCCGGCGTTGGTGATTTGATTGTCGGTTTCGTAAGCCACCATCTTCAAGCCGGTTGGTAGTTCAACGTTTAGCAACTTGCCGGCGTCGGCTGCACCGATCAATTTTACGGTTCGTTCGATGCCGACGTTGAATTTGGTACCTGAATAATTTACCAGCTTGGTTGAATGGGTGAACTTGGCGGACGTGTCGTTGGATTCGATCAGTTTGTAAGCTTCGGTATCGATTGCTGGTGGCGTGGCCCAATCCGAGAATTCAAACTTTGCACCGGGCTTGAAAAAGATTGCGAATTGCCCGCCTTCTGGGCCGAGCCAAAATCGTTCTTCGCCGCCGAAGATGTAGATGTGTTCTTCAAGCTTGCCTTGTTTGTCTTCGTCGGAGAGAAAACCTTTTTCGATAACCGGGCGATTGATCCAGCCGAAGCTTGGGCCCGCTGCCGCATCAAACGTGCTGGTCATCACTCGGCCTTGATACGCCGGCGCGATCGCGACGGCGGCATCGCCATCTTTGAGGGTCACGATCTGCGTGTGCTTTCGCATGAACGTGAGGTCATCCGAAAACTTGACGGCTGCGGATTTGGCCGATTCGGTGTGTGTAGTGGGTTGAGTTGAAACTGTCATCATGGGCGAAGTGGTTTCGACGGCGCTGGATTTCGGTGCCATTGTTTTCACATCAAAACGACCAATGCATGGTAACTTTCCTTTGCGTCTTCCTTTTGGTCGAGCGATTTCAACGCCCCATTCGGGAAGCTTGGCATTTCCTGATTGTGTGAACGCTTCTGGTCGGTAAGCTCCACCCGCCCAAGGGCCTTTGACTACTTTGTGCGTCTTTTTAAAGTTGATTCCGTCGTCAGCGTACAAAACAGAATTAGTGATGGATTTCGGTCCCGTGGATCCGATCATCGCCGCAACGCCGGTTCCTTGCGGCCAGACGAGCACTTCGTGGTTGCCAGGAATGACGGGACTGTTTTCATGACGCACGTAGGGGCCTTGCGGTTTGTCCGCGATTGCCAAACCCATTTGAGTTTCGCTTGGGCCTTTGCCTAGCTGGCGACCTTTGTAATAGAAATAATACTTACCGTCTCGGATTAACAAACAAGCGTCGTCAACGAGGTGGCTATCAAAATCTTCCGGGTTGGAGCTGTTGCTTAGAGCGGGATTTGAGGCGAGCCGTTCCCATGGTCCGTTAGGAGAATCGGAAACTGCAATGCCGATTTTTGAATCAGGATTGAACGGCTTTTTGTGCATGTCCTTTGAAGTGCCCGTGTAAAACAACCAGTACTTGCCTTCGGCAACCATGATGTTCGGCGTGAAAACACTAGCGCCTTCCCAAGTGCCAGCAACGCCTTTGTCAAGCGACATGCCTTGTTCGATCCAATTGCGTCCGTCGTTTGACGTGGCGTACCAAACCGTTGCGTCGTAACCGGGGCTAACCGTTCCTTTGGAATACCACACGTAATATAAGTCGCCGACTTTAATAACGTCACTCGGGTCGCGACGCATCACGCCGTCTTGGGCGCCGATGCCTTCGAGGACCGAGTGGGCTACGGAAACCGTTTCAAGGGTTGTCGCTTCTTGAGCTTGAGCGGTAACGGCCATCAGGGCAATTGCGGCAACGAAAAAAAGTTTGTGCATATAAGAGCTCCGGAATCTATCGAGTGCTTGAAGTTGATTTTGGAAACCGAAAGATGATTCGCATCGCAATCAAATCAGTAAAACGGTTTTTTGTTTCAAAGATCGATATCCGTAAGCAAGTCAAGCCGATCGGATTCGTTCGGACAGGTCGAAACATGATAATGTATCGCCGCGGCAGATATACCTGTGGTGTCGGTAAAACTGACGCAAATTATTTTTTGCGTAACTATCTATATCTCTTTGGGTAACTATCTCTTTGCCAAAAAAACGCTCGAAGTCGAATTATGGTGCAAACAAACAAGCAAGTTTTTGGGCTGTCGAGGTCGCGAATGGATTGGGCGATGGTGCGTTTTTCGCTTGGCTCTAGGTTTTTTATGAATCCAAGCCGGCAATTAGCCGTCGAAATAAAAAAAAGAGAATGTTTGTATTCGGGCGTGGAGGTTGTCATACTGTAGAGACGAGCGTTTCGACTACGCCGAGGTTGTGATTTGTTGAGCCGTTGGGGGCAAACGCCCAGCGGCTCAACTCTTTATTCAAGTACGATAAATAAATTCACAATAATGTCGCGGTGAGAATCGTTCAATATTGAGCACTTCCATGGATTCAAATTAAGCAAAAAACATGTCTGCGATTGTCGGAATCGATTTAGGAACGACCAACTCGGCAGTTGGCGTGATGGTGGATGGTAAACCGGTTTTGATATCGAGTTCGGTAGGTGTGTATTTAACCGAGTCGGTGGTGGGCGTCGATGAGTCGGGTGAGATATTGGTCGGCAGCGCTGCCAAGGAACATCAAGTGCTGAATCCGAATCAATGTGCCGCATGTTTCAAACGCCAGATGGGAACGGACTGGTCTGTCGAAGTCGGTAAGCATCGTTTTTCTGCGGTGCAGCTGTCGAGCTTTATTCTTAAGTCGCTTAAGGCAGATGCGGAAGCTTATTTAAAAACGGAAGTCGATCGCGCGGTAATCACCGTCCCGGCTTACTTTAATAACCAACAACGGCAAGCAACCATCGAAGCTGGCAAGTTGGCGGGGTTTAAGGTCGAACGGATTGTTAACGAACCGACTGCGGCAGCGTTGGCGTATGGTGTCCACGAAACCGACGCCGAGAAAACGATTGCGGTGTTTGATTTGGGTGGCGGCACGTTTGATATTTCGATTGTCGATTTTTTCGAAGGGGCCGTCGAAGTTCGCGCGTCCGCAGGTGAAGCGATTTTGGGTGGCGAAGATTTTACTCGTTCGCTGGCTCGGTCGATCTTGTCCCAACGTTCGATCATGTTTGAACACGCAGAAACCAAGTCGCCGATGATGGTTGCTCGTTTAATTCAGCAATGCGAAAAAGCCAAACGTGCTCTGTCGAAAAACGAATCAACCGAAATCTTGTTGCCTGACGCAGAAGGCAGACTAAACGCCGATGGAGAAAAATTCACCGTCGATCGAAAAATGCTGTTGGAGTCCTGCAAGCCATTGCTAGAACGCATTGGGATTCCGGTACGGCGGGCGATGGGTGATGCCAAAATCAAACAACAAGATTTAAATCAAGTGATTCTGGTTGGCGGAGCGACTCGGATGCCATTGATCTATGGGATGGCGAACGAGTTTTTGGGCAAATGCCCGACTGGCAAGATCAATCCGGATGAAGTCGTCGCACTGGGCGCCACGATCCAAGCGGGTTTGATCAACGATGATGCCGGACTCGAAGACATGGTCGTGGTGGATGTGGCTCCGTTTACTTTGGGCGTCGAAATCTCAAAAGAACTCGGCCAAGAAACTCGCAGCGGATATTTCCTGCCGATCATCAATCGTAATACCGTGATTCCCACTTCCCGGTCTCATTCGCTGGTTACCATTTCCCCCAATCAAGTCGATGTCGCGTTGAACGTGTACCAAGGCGAAGGTCGAATGGTCAAAGATAATTTGCTGTTGGGCGAGCTGAAGGTTAAAGGTGTTCCTCGTGGGCCAGCCGGTCAGGAGATTGAAGTCCGTTTTACTTACGATAGTAACGGTGTGTTGGAAGTAGAAACGACGATCGTCGAAACACAACAAAAAAAACGCATGGTCATCACCAAACATGCAGGCCATTTGAGCCAAAAGGAATTGCAGAGTTCGCTGACTGCGATGGAGCAGGTGAAAACCCATCCGCGTGAAAAAAACGCGAACCGGTTTATGGTCAAGCGGGCTGAACGTCTGTTTCAGGAATTGCCAACGATGCTTCGCAATCAGTTAGACGTTTACTTGGACGTGTTCGAAGCGGCGCTTGATTCGCAGGATCCGAATGAGATTGCTTCGGTTCGAAGTCAGCTAGAGACGTTCCTGTCTGTCCATGATCCCGACGATGATGATGCCGATGACCGTGTTGCAAGGTAAAGCGGAGGAAATGTGGAACAGCCAAATGACAATTTAACAAGTGATGATCGAGCCGATCCGTTTGCTTGGGCCAGCGAGGTGTTGGAGCTTGATACGCAGGTTGCCGATGGTGTCCGTGGAGATGGTCAACGTCGAGCGGTCGCGGCTTTCTTTGAACGGCTAAAGAGTAATGACTTTTTTGTTGGTAGCGATAAGCCGCAAGCCGTTGAAATGGTTTTAGGTAAGTCAGTGGTTGAGGTTCGTGGTTTCCAAAAGTATCGCGATCAAGAAGTTTGTCTACAGATCGACGAAGTCGTCGCGTGGTTTGCAAGCCAACTTGGAGTGATGGACGATTCTGATTTGCTGGGAGCGCTGAAGCAGCGGCTGACCGAATTGGATTTGCGAGGGTGCTCGGTCGAAGTCCATGACTACGCGGAAACGATCTGGTGCAGCGGACAAGCGGTCGACAGGCGAGTTTCGCGTCATGGCTTGGCGGCTAAGAAAATAATTCAGGCACTGTTTCACATTTCTACGGTTCGGCAGAGCCAGCGTTGTCGGGTTCGTAAGCAGTGGTTGGAAGAGCTGAAAGGAATGTTTTCGGTCTCGGATCTAACCGCGGCACGTTACAGCGTTCGGCGAACAGCTCAGGTGCCGCAGGAACGGTTTCACCAACCGTTCTTGTTCATGTTGACGCGAGAGTGCGGCGAGCTGGAGCAACGCCGTCTTCCGCCGCCGGTCGATTCTGGTCGTTCCGCTTCCGTCCATCAAACGCTTTATGAAGAAAATTCGATTGAGAGTGGCGGTTCTAAAGTTGCGGTCGGGTTCGCTTTTTTCTTAGGGTTGGTGGTCGTTTGTGTGATGGCTGCCGTTTCAAACAGTCTAGATTTCAATGCAGAGGACCAGGCCAACAAAGCCAGCGGCAAAGAAGTGGTTAATGCCGTCGCTCCAAGCGAGAATCGTTCCCAAGATCTAGCAATATCTTCGTCGCCGAATCAGGTCGTTGATAAACAGAACGATGGGTCGGGGGGCGGACAGTGACTGGTTTGCCAGAAGACTTTAAATCTTGGCCGAAGGATCCGTTTGAGTTGCTCGGCGTTGAACGCTCCGACGATGCTCGTGCTGCCAAACGTAAGTACTTTAAGCTGATTCGGACGTACAAGCCCGACCGCTGCCCCGTAGAGTTTCAGAAGATTCGTGAAGCTTACGAGTCGGTGCTGGACTGGTTAAGCTGGCAACAGGACAACGACGATCACGATGAAGACGTCGAAGCTTCATCAGAAACTAGCGATTGGGTTGGGCCGTCCTCGTTCGCTGAAAACCAATCGGCTGAAGTGAATCAAAAGTCAGTTGTAGGTGAAGAGGTCGAAGGCTGTTCTGTTTGGGAGGGTGGACGTACCAGTCGTTCTTCGAAGTTGATTAAAACGGATCCCGTGGAGATGTTTTTCGAAGTGTTGAGGGCTGATGGTTTACGGCCAGCAATCCCTGAATTGCAAAATGTCGACCCGTCACAAGGATCAGAGCAGATTGCCAAAGCAAGGTTGCTGGAATACTTCGCCGGTCGGTTTTATCCAGAGGCAGAGGCAGGATTGTCCGTCGATTCGTCGAGCGATGAAACCGAGTTGGGCTACAGCGAAGGCGATCTAAAACGAATCGCTTGGTTGTTGCAGGCGTTGAGTTCCGCAGCAACATTTCGCTCGGCGATGATTCAACTTCGGTACGAGTTTGATCATAACTATCGATTGGCGGACTGTAAAATCGTGAGGGACTACTTGGCGAACGTACAGGGTTATCAATCGTTGGCTTGTTTTTTTAAGCTTCGTTGGGAGGCCATCGGTCACCATCGTCCTTGGGTCGTCGTCAACGACATGAATCGCTTGCAACCTCATTCACTTGAGTTCAGTGGCTACCAAGGTGATTGGTTGAGTCTATTGGCCGAATCGATGAACTACACCGTTTGGCAACAAGGTAGTCAGTACATCGCGCATACTGAAATTTGCTGGCAAGAGATTTCTGAGAACGATCAATCTTGGACCGCGGATTCGGTTGAGATCCTAATGTTTGCCTCCGAGCAGTGGGAACAAATGCGTGTGTCGGCAAGCGGTTGGATGGCGGCGATTCCATGGGCGCGGAATACGCTTCCCGAAACGTCTCGTGCGATTTGGATGCCCGTTGCCAAAGAGATTTCGGAGGATCCTATTGGTACGCTGGAAGGACTTGACTATTGCTTTTCCGCGTACTCAATGGCGATGACGGTGTTTGAAGAGGGCCTGCAGAATCTGGCTCAGCGAGAGGTCGGGGTTGAAGGCGTTGATGAGTTGTTGTGGGATGAAACTCGGGAATTGGTGTCCTGTTTCTTTATGGAATTGGGCACAAATGATTATGCAGAAAGTCGGATGCCGATTCTGGAGTTTTGTATTCAGAATCAAATGACTTTAATGACGTTTGCGTCTGCGCTGAACACGTTTAGCCAAGACGAAGAAAGCGAAACTTGGTTCGATATCATCCAGCGAGACGCCGCATTAAGGTGTGTTGTGAACGCTTGCCACACTGTGAATGTATAGGCTGAAACTCCGGGAAACTAACGTCAGAACCGGCAAAAGCAAGGTTTCAAACGTAAATCGCTCACTTTGTAGGTAATCGCGGCGGCCGCGGTGCGTCTCAAACGACAACTGTGATCGCTAGGGTTAAATTCAAATAGGACGCGACGATGAAATTAATGATCGGGTTGGCCGTAGCAGCTGCCATGCTGGGGGCCATCATTCTTCAAAGTGAACCAGTGCTTGGTCAGGGGCAAGTTGAGGTCGGGCAAGTTACGTGGAACCGAGATCTGGAAGCTGCCAAAGCGCTTGCGATGAAGACCGGCAAACCGCTGTTCGTTCAGTTTCAAGAGGTCCCTGGCTGAAGTACTTGCCAAACTTATGGACGGTCTGTCCTATCTCACCCGTTGATGGTCGAAGCAATCGAAGATCTGTTTGTTCCGGTTTTGGTCTACAACAACAAATCCAGTGACGCAGCGTTGCTGAAGCAGTTCAACGAACCGTCTTGGAACAATCCGATCGTGCGTCTTTTGGACGCCAACGGTAACGATTTAATCGGAAGAAAATCCGGCGTGTGGAAAATCGGCCCGATGGCCGCTCGAATGGCTGCTGCATTGAAAGCCGCCAAACGCGAGGTGCCGTCGTATCTGAGCGGATTGGCGATCGATGACAAAAGGCTGGAGAAAGCGACTTTTGCGATGCACTGCTATTGGACCGGAGAAGCGCGACTGGGCGCGATTGATGGTGTGATGAGTACTACCGCGGGTTGGGCGGGTGGATTGGAAGTGGTGCAGCTGACTTACGACCCGTCGATCGTTCAATATTCAAAGATCGTCAAAACCGCTCAGACGTTTAAGTGTGCGACGAAGGTGTTTACGCATTCGGATTCGCAACAAAAAACCGCAGAGTCCCTGGTGGGAGGTCGAGCGGTTGAGTTTCCTGGCGGTTCACGAAAAGCCAAGCTGTCAGATCAAAAGTATCAGCTGCGAACGACTGCGGGGGTAAAAAGTTTGCCGTTGACGAAGTTTCAATCCACTAAGGTCAACAGTTTCATTCGTAGTGCCAATCGAGACCGGGTTTTGGATTATATCAGCCCACGACAGAGGACTCTGTTGGGACAGATTATGGCGGAGTCAACGAAGTCCAACGGGAGATCGCTTGACGGGTTTGTTTTTCCTGACGACGATTCTAAGTTGATCGAATACGACATGCGTTTGCGAAAACAAATTGCTACGAACAAATAGTTTTCAACTTCAGAGCATATCGGTATGAAGCCCATGGCTTTGGTATCAGGCGATGTTTTATCCTCCTCAACGTCCGCTGATACCAAAGCTTTTTTTGCGCTTCGGCGGAAGGTAACGAAAGCGTACAGCATCCCGTCTTTGGTGGTAAATCGAATGTCTTGTTGCGAAAACGGTGGTGGAAGTCAAGCACGCTTGGGTAAGCTCCTTTTGCGCTCAAAAATTGGTAGATTTTGTATGCTTGATCGCCGTTGTGCAGATGCGCCCAAAATAAGTGTTCCAACCGTTGATCCTGGCGGTCGGTACGTCGCCACGATGCTGCATCGTCACTAAAGCGGCTTCGTGCAACTCGTTCGTCGTCAACGGTTAGATATCTCGGACGGGGGGCAACCTGCAGCGTTCGTCCGCGATGACTAAGGTCGCCAGAAATGCGAGCGGTGCAAACAGAGCTTGGAGTGCGGACGTAAGTTATATTTCGGCTTCGGCGGTTTCGTTTTTAAATCTAGTTTGGGGGCTTGATAGTGGAGCAATTAAGTTGCCCGACCGGTTAGGCGTGTTGATTTAGTACGTTCTGGCGAAGGCTGTTTTTAAGGTTCTTCTGGGGTTATTGTGGCTCGGGTAGGTATTTCAAGCGTTTTATCATGGGCCGGGTGCGATGC
Organism: Mariniblastus sp.; assembly: GCA_023300235.1. Classification (GTDB taxonomy): domain Bacteria; phylum Planctomycetota; class Planctomycetia; order Pirellulales; family Pirellulaceae; genus Mariniblastus. Next base: position 14,467 of record JALZWN010000069.1, on the reverse strand, counting down.
TTCACGGCTTTGAGGGCAAGGGTGTCTCTTGAGTGTTGGCATGCTTACGCGTCGGATGTGGTTTTGAGAAAATCCCGTGAGCATGTTTCTCAAGGGGGGCTTTCTCGAATTAGTCCTTTTCTGATCGCGTAAACATGGCACCCTTTTTCGATAAGGTTACCTGGGAACCAATTGTCTGCTTCTTAAGCCACCCACAATCAACCCGGATGGACCAAAAAAATGGGGTGATAGTGTTTCCGCTCGATCATGCGTGCAGGCTGGCTGCAATGCTAGTGCGGGGGTTTGTTGACGAATCAACTCGGATTCCAGCGATCGTTCTTAGCCGCTTTGGCGGTAGTCACGGTTTTGTGGTGTGTTGGGCTGTGATGTTACGGTTGCCAAATCCGCTCGTTACATGGTAAGAACTCGGCCCGCGTTAACTTCCGCGTTAACTGCCGCTTAACAAGCCAATAAACGGGCTGATGTCCAAAAAGTCGACCACGCCGTTACGGTCGATATCTGCTTCGTTTTGAAAGTCGCCTGATGACAGAGACGAAATAAACGGACTGACGTCCAAGAAATCGACGGAGCCATCCAAGCTGACATCACCTAGCAAAAATGGCTCGACCAATCGTACCGCGGTGATTTGTCCTTCACCCGGAGTGCCGCCAAATTGGGCCGAGACATAAGAAAAGAACAAGTACTTGGCCCCATCTTCATCGATGAAGATTTCTTGATCACCAAGCGAAATCGGGTCGGCGAATAGTTCAGGATTAAAGTCCTGCCCGTTCACGGCAATCACTTCCGACATAACGGCTTCGGGAGTCAGCACGACATCGAAGAACGCTTGGCCTGCGTCATCACGAGCGACGGTCCAGTTATGAAAATCGGGATCGCTGATGTCGTAAACGATGCGATAAATGGCGTTGTAGTCATCAGGGTCATTGCGGCTTGCTTCTCTGATATAGAAATAAACTTCTACTTTGTCATCGGACAGCAAGTTGACTTCGACGTGATTCAAACGCTCGTCGCTGGCATTCGAGAAAATCCTGCGGCCCTCTGGATTGTTGGGATGGTCCGCAAACTCTTGCGACGCCAAGAATGATGCTCCAGGCGAATGGTAGTCGTCTTGAGATCCGGTCGGACCCGAAGTGTACGACGCCCAATCAGATTCTGGCGTGTCTTCTCGCTCCCACGCTTCGTTAAAGGGGGCATCGGGGTTGGGGCCGGTTGGCTGAGCCCACAGGTTGCCGGTGGCTGGAGCAGCGTTGATGATGCCGCGTCGGCCAACGCCGTAAAAGCGACCGTTCTTTTGGAAGACTCGCATGTAGTCGTCGCCGATCCAGACGTCGCGAGTTCGGCCATTGTCGGTGAGTGCTGTAACTTCGATTGGCCCATGGCCGGGGTTGCCGTTGCCAGTAAGTGGATCGTTGAAGTTTAATCCGGTACCACTGGTTGCGACGAAACGTTCGTGCACTCGCGGCGCAGGTGAACTGGCGTCACGCTCGCCATGAAAGTACATCACGAACTGCTGGTTAGCATTGTCAACGACGACATCTGGAGCCGATACGTGGTCGTAGTCGTCTCGCGATGGGTCATTGCCGCCCACGTCAAATACACCATCGACGGTGCCAGCGTTAATGTCGTAGTCCGTCCACGTTCCGTCGATTGTTGCGGCCCATTTGAGTTTAATGTGATTGCCGGTGTGGTTGCCGTAGTACATATAGTAGTTGGCTGTCGGGTCAGCTCGGTCGGCAGCGGCCAGCCAATTCGGCAGACGGATTACTGAAGGGAACGCGGTGTCATCGCTGTTGCTATTATCGGTGTTTGCGATCACTCGGCCGTTGTTGACCAGCTCGAATTCAAGTTGGCGCGCCAATGCAAAGTTTGTGTTGGCCAAGAATGAGATGCTTGCGGCGAAAATGAAACACCACATCGACATCACGGTGAAGAACTTAAGCATGGGAGTACTCTACTTATATAAAAAGTTTTCAAGAGTCTTGTACATGGTGACGGTGCTTCCAGGCTGTCACGTGCGTCAAACAGGACGGAAACACGGTCGCCATCGACTAGCTTATAAGAAGCCCTCCCCAAAGAGGCTCCTAAACAGATGCCAGATCGCATTCCCTGACGCTCTCGCTATTTTTTTTCGTTCGGGTTCCAGTCTTTGATTTTCAAATAGAAACCGGCTTCGTGGCTTCCGTGGTTGGCTAAAAACAGATACTCGGGTTTTCCATCTTTCCAAAGGATATGTGGGCGCTCCGAGCGAGAAAGTTCGTTGCCAAAGTAATGTGCGTCCGTATTGTAGCTTAGTTCCGGGCGATTCCAATTAAAACCGTCTTTGGATTTGTAAATTAGCCCTGGCCGGGTGCCACCTCTCTTTGGGTTTTCGGATGGATTTTCGCTAAGGGTACTCGCGATGTCCATCCGGTCTTCGACGATCATATAATAGGCGTCTTGATAGAAAAAAGCGTAAGGGTCTTCGATGTCGCGTTGGATGTTTTTGTAGCTGATCAATGGGTTCTTGGGGCTGTCGACGTAGGGGCCTTCCAGTTTGTCAGCGATCGCGACTGAGATTTCTCTGAGCTTGGATTTCTCTGACATCGATTTGTAGTAGATCCTGAACTTGCCTTCTCGATCGACCAGGAAGGTTGGGTTCGATGCGTGATCGGCGTTGGGTGTGCCGTCGGTGGGACGGATGATTGGGTTGTTTGGATTTTCGGTCCAAGGTCCGTCAAGTGATTGTGCGGTTGCCATGCCAATCGATTGCAGGCTCCCCTTGTCGACGGACTTCCACAAAAAGACCAGCACGTACATGTCGCCGACTTTAGAAATTTGCGGATTGTGATAGGTCCGTTGGTCGCTGGAAAACGCGGTGCCCAGAAGTTTGAACGGCCCTTCGACAGAATCACCTACGTAGTGATTAATGATGCTCTTGGATTGCCAGTACCCCATCCCCTTGTCACCTTTGTAGGGGATCGACGAATTGAAGATGTGCAGTCGTCCGTCTGGACCGTAGATCGGTGCCATGCCCCAATTCCACCAACCCTCTTTCGCCGGCAAAATGAATTTTCCAGCGACGAGAGATTTTCCGAACGAGGATTCTTGGATGGGTTCGTTGGTTGCTTCGCTTTGTCCAAAACTGACCGCCGTCGGTAATAAGATGATCAAACAAAGGAACCAAGCGATGAAGTACTTGGCAGACCGGTTGAAGTGATTGTTCATGGGTTGGGCGTTCGGTTTTGCGAGGTAAAATTCGGGTGAAGTGAAAACTCATTCGGCGGATTTGGCCTTATGCTTCTGCATTCTATACCTTGTGTCATCGTCAGGCTATTTGATGTTCTCCATTGTCGATGGATTTTTGGGGCAATCGTGCGCCTTAGGCGGAGTTCGTTGGTGGAGTGATGAGATGATTCTGCCAGCGTGGTTTTCTAAATACACATTTGTTGATGTGGGTAAGTTTTTAAATACCGATGAACACCGACGTGCATGCGGAAATCCTTGTTTCTCGGCGCCGATTGGTGTTGTCTTTTTCTCTGACACCTCGGAAAAGTTCGTTCTGGTTGGACGCGTATTGCTTTTGGTTTGGCAAGATCTACTCGTTTTCTCGGGCTTCGGGGGGCGCATTACCCCCGTCCTTTAGCGTTGAATGGTTTAGCTGCACGGCAATGTGCATTCTTAGCTGGCGACGTTTGCGCAGAATTCAAGCAAGGGAGGCCGCGAAGGCTTGCTGTCGTCGAAACAATTTTGACGCAGGAGATTGATTTCCGAACCGGTAATTCGATCTTCGATTCCCTTAAGTGTTTGCAAGGCGCGGCAATCGGTCGGAGGTTGATTTCGGTTTTCGACCAGCAGAAATTGGCACGATAAGTGCGTTCATTCGGTGACGTTAAAGAAGGCCAAGTGGTCTTTGGGATTATGCATCCAGAGGATGAACGAGGTTGTGTCTTGGCGACATTCAACTCGTTGATCTTTTTGGTCAGATCGTCACGTTTTTTGTGACCAATTTGAAGGAGCGATGAGTTATGTCAATCTCACTGAAGGCTCAAAATCATACGTGTGAGTCAAACCAATTTTTTCATTCAACGGTCGGCGAAGGTTTTTCGGGTAAAGTATTTTCGTTTTGTATCTTGTTCATTGTGTCTGTGTCAATTTACGACACGTATTTAGTATCGATATACCGCGAAGGAATTTTGGCGTCGGAGAAAAATCCAATCTGTCTTTATCTTATTCGCCAAGACATGTCGCATTTAAGCTGGTTCATCGGCGGCAAGGTGCTTGGCAATGTAGCGGTGGTCGCTACGCTGCTTGGGTTGTATTGGTTAAGATTTCGACATGCGTTGACGGTAGCTAAAGCGATCGCTTGGTTTCAGTTGTCGTTGTTGGCCTACCTGCACACTTCGGACGCTCTCACCGGACTGTTTCATTTTGATGATCTTTCGTCGAATGTTCCCGCTAAGTTTGAAGCTGCGCTGTTTTCGCTGCTGCTGCATCTGGCGGTGATGGTGACCATGATTTCTGGCGGGCTGTTTGCTAAGCGAAAATGGGAGCACATGCGATCGGCATTGATTCACTAACGGCGGACTCGAAGGGGGTAGTTTTCGGTTATTGAAGAATTTAGTCGCGATTCGAAGTCGTTTTCTATTGGATGATTTGAATTTCGGTGACATCTGAAAATGAACGAAAACCAAATCCATGATTACGCTTAATCGTGGGCGATTGCGGTGCTCCAGCGAGTTGTCAGGCGTATCAGAGGTTCTGGATCAGAGCGACGGTTGTTTGCGTAATTTAAACTAAGCGCGATCTTTATTGCCCGGCGTGGTGGTGTTAAACGGAAATGGGGGGGATCCTAGTGGATTCTCGCCGACTTACTGCTCCGGAGGCAATAAAATCCGTGAATCGCGAAAAGTGTCGTCGTCGGCAGCGACCCTGACTGGTAGTTTTTGGAAAGCATCCGTATGATTTAGGTTGGTTTGAGATATCTAAACGCGAAGACGGCAAGAGTTGGCTTGCGTTACGAGTGATTCACGAACTTGACTTTTGAAAAAAACTCCCTGCGGCGGCGCGACGATAATGATTGTCGCTTCGGCAAACTACGGACAGTTCATTGACAACCACGACAATTAGCGGAATCTCGATCCTCGCATGCAAGTATGCGGTAGGCGAAAAAAGCGTGCCCAATGAATCGCTGGCGGATCTTGGCTGTGATCCGGAATGGATCGTAAAACGAACCGGGATTCAACAACGCTTTCACATCGGCCCTGAACAAGCAACCAGCGATTTGGCAATCGAGGCGGCACGGGCGTGCCTTGATGCGGCGAATGTTGCGCCGGAAGAAATTGATCTGATCGTTGTTGGGACGATGACCCCCGATCACTTCACGCCGTCGGTTGCGAACTTAGTTCAGAGTGCGCTCGGCTGCAACGCCGCGGCGATTGATTTGAACGCCGCGTGTAGCGGGTTTGTCTATTCGTTGATCACCGCCAGCCAGTTTGTCAAAACCGGTTGTAGCAAACGAGCACTAGTGATCGGTGCCGACGCGATGACAACCGTTTGCGACCCCCAAGACGTGAAGACTTTTCCGTTGTTCGGTGATGGAGCGGGAGCCGTTTTGCTGGGGCCGGCCGGTGAATCTGACGCAGCCAATGAACCGGGTGTGTTGGCCTACGAACTGGGTTCGGACGGTGATCAGGCGAGTTGCTTGTTGGTGCCCGGTGGTGGATCGCGTCAGCCGCTTAGTCACGATGTCTTGTCGGAGCGATTGAATTTTTTGAAAATGGACGGCCGAACTGTTTTTCGTTGGGCGGTCCGTTTGATTCCAACCGCTATCAACACGATGCTGGATCAATCTGGGCTACAGCTGGACGACATCGATCTGATCGTTCCGCATCAAGCCAACGTGCGAATCATCGATGCAGCGATCGATTCAATGGGCATCGATCGAGAGAAGTTTGTGATTAATCTGGATCGATTTGGTAACACGTCTGCGGCAAGCGTTCCGATCGCTTTGTCTGACGCGATCGACGATGGGCGAATCGAGCCCGGCAAAGTTGTGATGATGCTGGGGTTCGGAGCGGGGCTGACATGGGGTTCGTGCTTGTTCCGCTGGTAGCCTTTTGCTTCCATCAAAAGGAGGGGTGCCTGCTGGGGGCCGAGTCGGGTTTTTGATTCCGATATGGAAAACGATTTGTTTTCCGGCCGAGTCGATCGTAATCGACGGTAACTTGTGTTGCATTGTTTAGCGGTACTCAATAGCTTTTGAGATAGGTAGTCCCAACTGGGATCTAATCTTCTTATCTTCAGCTTCTCTTTATCCTGCGAAGGGTACCCGGTCTTATGAATGTCTTTGACTTCTTGAATGCGCCCCAACTCAAATTTCTATCGTCGCGTTTTTTTTGCGTATTGTTTTTGAGCCTTATCACTACGTCAGCAAAAGCAGATGTAGTCTACGACGATGCCGTAGACGGCAATGCCTCCAATAATGGGCTTGCTCCGACGGTGCTGGTTTTCGATCTCGGCAGCAATGTGGTGAACGGCACTGTGTCGGCTGGCGATCCAGACAATGCACGTAACTTTTATACGTTCTCGATTTTGCCGGGCCAAGCGTTGTCCGCGATCGTTTTTGATTCACTTAGTGTGGTTACCTCCGAAGGAGGGCCGACGAGTGTTCCGGGTTTTTTTGCATTGGTGAGCGGTAGTACCTCGGCGACACCCGCGGCCGGATTCAGTAACATTGGTGGTTTGTTGTTCGACGAAGAACTAGTAGAGCTGAACGTGCTCGATGGGACGCGTAATGGCGGGAGTTCATCTGGCACTGGTTTCACAACCCAGAATTTAGGCGTTGGAGATTACACGTTTGTGATCCAACAAACTGGCACGGAAGAAAGCACGTTCTCGCTTGATTTTCAAGTCGTTCCTGTCGCCGTTCCGGAACCGACCAACGCAATGATTTTGGTAGGGCTCGGCATGTTAGGGTTGGCTCGTCGTCGACGACGTTAGTTTTAGTGCCCATCGGAATGCTTCGCGGCGAAATAGAAAATGGGTCGCTTAAAAAAGGTCGTGGGATAATCTCCTGCCGGCAAATAAAAAGCTTGGTCGTTGAACGGCTGAGCTTTTTTTTGTCGAGTAATGCAGGACTAGTCGATTCCCTCATTCTCGTTTATTGGCGTTCATTCGCGGTTACAACTTTTTCCCGAATACGATTGGTCTGACTAAACCTTTCGATAGCAATGACTTACAAACATTGATGCAAAATCCTGTAACACGTCGGGCTGCCAGAACACCCAGATTCAAAAACTGATTTGCCCTGTTGGCACGTGGTTGCGACTAGCGACAAACAGCATCTTGCGTTAGAAATAAGCCGCCCAGTAAGGGGTTTTTCTTAGTCAAAGTATAGCCATTCTCTTTCATGCGATATTCTCAAGTCTGTGTCGAATCGTTCGGGTACACGTTGCCTGCTGAAATCTGGAGCTCAGCCGACGTCGAGACCAAACTGCAACCGCTGTACGAGCGGTTGCGATTACCCGAAGGCCGGTTGGAACTGATGACGGGCATCCAGGAACGTCGGTTCTGGCAGCCTGGGACTCGGCCGAGCGAGCTGAGTATTAACAGTTGTCGGTTGGCGTTGGAGGCTGCGGAGATGTCGCCGGATGAAGTCGGTTGTTTGATTCACGGTTCGGTTTGCCGCGACTTTCTTGAACCGGCGACGGCTTGTACGGTGCATCATCATGCTGGTTTGCCGAGAGACTGTTTTATCTTCGACGTTTCAAACGCTTGTCTTGGGATTTTGACCGGTGTGGCTCAAGCGGCCAACATGATCGAGCTGGGCCAAATCAAAGCGGCGTTGGTGGTGGGTTCCGAAGGCGGACGTCAGCTGGTGGAAAACACCATCGCGACGCTGAACAGCGATACTTCGTTGACTCGAAAAAGCATCAAGTCAGCGGTTGCCAGTTTGACGATCGGGTCGGCGTCGTGTGCGTTTTTGTTGACGCACGAATCGATCAGTAAAACGAAAAACAAATTGGTCGGTGCGGCAGTGAATGCCAATACGGCTTACCATGATTTGTGTCAGAGCGATCACGATCAAGCGGGAGCGTCGATGGCTCCGCTGATGCAAACGGATTCAGAAACGCTGATGCATCAAGGCGTGAAAACGGGTGTTGATAACATGCCAGCGTTTTTGGCGGCTGCGGGCTGGGAGGTCGGGCAGATTGATCGAGCGATCTGTCATCAGGTTGGGGTTGCTCATCAAAAATTGATGTTGCAGTCGTTGGGGATCGATCCGGCGATCGATTATTCGACGTTTCAATGGTTGGGCAACACCGGCGCCGCTGCGCTGCCGATCACGATGGCACGAGCTTGCGAAGCTGGGTTTATTGAACCCGGTCACAAAGTCGCGATGTTGGGGATCGGTTCGGGAATCAACTGCATGATGATGGCGGTGGATTGGAACGAGACTCGCGTCAAAGGCGAAACGCTGGAGCGGTAGCGATCGTCGCTTTTTTAATGTCGCCTTTTACTGCGTAAAAGAGCGCTCATGCAGTGGCAGCAGACTTCTCAATAGGCTTGGTGAGACACCTCCGGTCGAGATCGAGGTTTGCAAGCATCTGGGGGCAGCCGCTGAAATTACCACGGCTTGGCTACTGTGCGTCGCCTGTCCCCAATCTTCGGCCGCGCGATCTCCTACCGTGGCGTTACGGTACTGGGTAATCGCAGATCCTCTACGGTTGCGTCGCTCGTTGGTTTATGGCAGTTGGTACACTTGAGCAGCTTGACTGCCTCGCTGGTGTGTGAAAACTTCTTCATGGTGGGCTCGTGGAAAAATTCAATGTCTCGCATGATCGCGCGAAGACTTGAATGTTTACGCTGACTCAGTTCAATGCTGGTCTTTTCGATTTGACCGCCACGGAAAAATTCAATTACGACTTTGCCCCCGGGTATCTTTGCGTCGACTAACGCCTGCAGTTGTTCCTCGTTCACCAATAGTTGATTGTCGAACCGATAGAGTAGATCACCCATCTTCAGGCTAGTTGCGGCCGCCCCACCTTCGGTGACATGTTCGATAACTAACCCGAAGTCGCCTTTGATTCTCAACTGCATTCGCAATGTCTCGCTGGCTTTTCTGACATGGACACCGAGCATCGCCTGTCCTTTTTCTTCGGTAACGATCAGCTCCGTGTGGTGATGATTGGCCGTCAGGTAGGCAACTTCGTCTTGGAGGACGCGTACTTGTTGCTGCGCCGGTTCTTCGTTTGTGGCCTTTGGCTGTAGGGGCTTAGCCCCCTGCTCCAATTCAGAGATATGAGTTGCCGCATCACTTTCGACCTCTTGGGCAGGCAACGATTTGATCATGCGAAAATCGACAAACGGGCTTACTCCCACGCCAAGTAGAACGGCGCAGAGCGAAATGAACGTGAGCGATACGTTTGTTTTGGGAACGATCGTTTTCATGCAAACTACCTTGATAAACTAGATGCCAGGAGCGGGAGCAAAAATTGTTTTTCGAACGGGAATTGAAACGCTTGTCTTCGTGCCTAACTTGGAATCGACGACTTCAAATTGTTGCTTTGAGTGGGCAACGTATTTTCTGACGGGGATCGTTCCGTTAACAAAAAACAGCCCACGGTCGTCGAGACTCGTTTCGTCAGCGTCGTTCTCGCTCGATTGAACCAGCTGCCCTTTCGTGGAGTTTCTCGTGGCAATTGATTCACCGACGCGATCCGATTCGACGCTCGAACGGGATATAGGAATTCCATGTGGGACCACGAATCGACCAAGGAGCAAACCAGCCAGCATGCTCGCCGTTGCCAATGAAAGCAATCCAGCCCAAGAGTGCATGAACTTTGTGCCACCCCGTTTGGCTGACCGGTCGACTGAACGTTTGATTGAGCGGTCGAGGCTTTCCGGTGCTGACTTCAGAGACATGCTCTTGAGCAGGTGTTCGACATCAGCGATATCGTTTTCGATTGAATCTGCTTCAAAATTATTTTCATCTTTCATAGTTGATCCTCCAGTCGTTCTTTGAGTTTCATTAGGGCCCGCCTGTACTGCGTCGCAGCTGTTTTCGCGGGAATGCCAAGAATGCTTCCAACTTGCTCGAACGTTAGTCCAGAAAACGTTCGCAGCAAAACGACGTGCTGAGGCGACTCGGGGAGTTCACTGATCGCATCGCGGAGAATTTGATCGCGTTCTTCAGTTAAGACACGTGCGTCGGGATTTTCAAATTGACTTTTTGGTGGCGGCGCATATCCGTTAAAGATTGATTCATGAACTCGTTTCGTTCTCGATCGCTTCCGCTGCTGATCGATACTTGCGTTTCTAACAGAGCGGAACACATAGGCAACGGGATCGTCGCTAGTTCCCAGTTCAGCGACAAGCATCTTGGAAAAAGCGTGATGGATCGCGTCCTCTGCAGCGGACCGGCAGCCTGAAATAGACAGTGCCAAGGAAAAGAGGCCTTGCTTGTGCGTTGCGTAAATCGAATCAAGCACGTTGTCAGTTGCCTTATTCATGTTAAAGAACGGGGGGGGCACAGAGTTGACGTTTGACAGATAGCAAATGCTTCAATTCATTCTTAATCCGCTACATAAAATCGACATTTTATATTTGACCATGCGATAAGAGGGCAATTGGGGCACGCACAGAATGTATTTGTAACTGCCCCAACGAAACTAACGGTTCAAGAGTTAAAATGACGAGTTTCTACCCTGCCTTTAAGCACTGCCGCTGAGGGGGCCCAGTACATTTTAGGCATTGATTGGCTCGGGCGTTCGTTGCCTTTTAAGTCGTTCATTTCTTTCCAAAAGAAACAACTCAAGTCCGAGTCCGTGCTCCCAGAGGATTGCCTGCGATTCAGATAGTACTGCGTCAATCCGCGGACTGTTAGTGTTGTAGTCAATCTCGTTGACGATACCAGATGCGGCCAACCCATCTCGATGCCACGGAAAGTCTGAATCATCGATGCGGAACGGCAAACCTGCTAGTTGTCTTCCAAATTTTTCATTGACTAAAAGGGCTAACTGCTCTTTTTGTTCGGGGGTCAGCAGCAAAGCATCGTCGGCACGGGCAACGAATTGTCGAACCGCAATCTGCTGAGCATCCCCTTGGTTTTTCAATCGCAACGCTTGTTGGGCACGGGTGAGATGATCGCGAACGGCAATCCGTTTGGCATTCCACCGCCGTAGTTTTGTGGCTTGTTCGTCAGTAAGCACGCTGTCGACCGAAGACGTCCAAGTTGTCTCATTCTCGACGCTGTTTGGGCTTCCCATCAATCGGAACATCGTAAAAGTGTTACTGAAATCAATCTCAGCGTCAGGTTTGAATTCATTTGCAAGCATCGTTTGGGTTTTGCTTATATATGCCGTGACCGCTGCTTCACGAGTGGCGTTGAGCTTTGCTACCTGGTGCGGCGACAATTTAACTGCGTATTTAAGATCACTGATGCGAGCATTGATTCTCGCCTCCGCTTTCTTTTTCTGTGAACCCAGCAACGCCTCAATCGGTCCATTCTGTATTTGGTTGCCCGTGGGGGCAGGTTGTTGTGCTTTGACAGGAGCACGCGTCCCAAAAAACGCTAGGATCCAAACCGCGCAAATGAACAATTTTAAAGACTTCATGATTTTCAACCTTCGTTTCAATGTGCGAAAAAACTCCTGCTGCCAGCATCGCCAGATTGAATGGAGTGAGATTCAACTTTGATTTAGCGTGGCCAAACAGCTAACGTTTGTCAGCTTGCGAATTCTTCAGAAATTTCCGGACTGAGGCATGGAAATCAAAATTCAAATCGGAACCAGCATGAACCATTGGAGACACGCACCGAGCACAGTTGGGGACGACGTCGCAGTTAACTTTGTGGGTGTCCCTAGGCACCAGCCAGGTGCAGGCGTCGCTTTTTCAATGTCGCCTTTTACTCCGTAACAGAGCGTTCATTCAGTAGCAGCAGACTTTTCAATGGGCTTGGCGAGGTACCTACGCTTGCAATCGAGGATTGCGAGCATCATGAGATAACGTTGGGGTCAGCCCCCGGGATTTGGATGGCGGAGCTACTGTGCGTCGGCTGTCCCCGCTCTTCCTGTTCGTCGCCTGTCCCCGCTCTTCCGCCTTGCCATTCGGTCGAGGGCGACATCTACCTAGTACCGGATAGGATGGTGATGAAGGGGCTGATGTCTAGAAAATCCACAGCGCCACTTTGATCGATATCGGCCTTGTCTAGAAAGTCCCCGTTGGACAGAAGTGCAATGAAGGGGCTAATGTCAAGAAAGTCTACGGTGTCGTCGCAGTTGACGTCGCCCAGCAATATTGGGTCGGAGGTGAAGGTAACCGTCACCGTGGAGTTGGCTGAAGCAAACCCCGGTACCGCCAAGAGGTCGGCAAAGGTCGGGAAGGGGCCGAAATCTAGGTTGCTTATGGGTGTCAAGGAATCGAGGAAGTTCGAGAACGTGGTTCCATCTTCCAGGGTTCCCGAGAGTGTTACGTTTCGATTCGGAATCACAAGCTGGCTGCCGATCCCTGGGTTAATCATCGGGACACTGTCGATTGCGAACTCGGTGCCGAAAAGATTCACCGAAGCGCTGGCGGGAAACATGCGAAATGTGTTGAATTCTCCACCAGAAATGTTCAGGTCCCCGTTGTTGTCGACCAAGGTAAAGGCCCCACCGGTCACGGTTGCCGTCGCGGAGAGCAAGGTTCCAAAACTTTCGACACGCCCGCCATCAAGTTGCAGCGTTGAGGTTCCTCGTAATTGAAAAAAGCCACCGACGTCACCACCGGTAACGGTGATTGTATTGCTGAAGTTGTTAACGCCTTCGGCCAAGTTACTCGCACCTATCGCAACTTGTCCGCCGCTAACGTTGATCGTCGAGTTGTGGATCTCAACGCCAAGTCCGACAACACCGTCGTTGATGTTCAGGGTGACGCCATTGGGAAAGTCCGCATTGCTGAAGAGCGTTCCCGATGCAATCGTTCCGCCATTGAGATTGATCACTGCGCCGTCTGGGATCACAGTGCTGTTGTCGATCACATCGCCAGCAACGATGTTGCTCAGGTCAATGCCCTGCCCCAGCAACGGTCCCGTAGCCAATAGAGTTATTAACAATGGGAGTAAATGTTTGAAGAGCATCGTGTTACCTGAGGAGTAATGGTGACGGAAGAGTACGCACACCCAATATACTCCAATAACGGCTCGGAGGCTTGACTGCTTAAGGGCGAGTTTGGCCGGTCAGTTTCGTGTTGGCCCGCGAAAATTGCATGTATCGAGTCAGCAACCAAAAAACTAGCGGCTGTCCCCGGATAAACCTTCTTGAAGGGAAATTGGCCGCAGGTTGTGGGGTGATTTGTGCAACAGGCTGTTGCCCCAGTTCCGATGCGCCAGACCAAAACTGGTACCAACGCCGGATTCGTTTGAGGTTTCTAGAACACTTGGGGACAACCACGCGGTTAGTGTATCCGGTTTGTGGGTGTGCCTAGGCAGGCGGTGGCCTATAGGTTCTCGCGAAAAACCGCTCGACAAAAACTTGAAAGTAAAACTTGAATACCTTACCCTAAGCAACATAGCGAGCGCGTCACCATCGGGAATCCATTAAACACCCAATGCAAACCGAACACGGCTCCGTGGCTCAGCTCAGTATGATTTCATGAAATGTCGCGGGCAGATCCTGCAAGCGATCAGCGAAGCTCTCGCAACATCCCTTAAAATACGATTCATTATCCGCTTACAGATTCGCAAACCACATGATCAAATTTCCCCCAATTCCTGCACTCTGCCTGTTGCTCGCCATCACCGGCTGCAACGTATCTACCGAACAACCAACGGATTCGGGCGTTCACCATCCCCGCACAGAAGATTCGTCAGTTGGAACAATGAAAGAAATGATCGTTGGTACATGGAAAGATATGGAAACGGACAATTTTGACGCCTACAGTAGCGACAACACCATCGCTAGCGAGATCGATGAGATCATGACAATCGAATTGTCGGAAATTGGATTCGGCGAGGGATCGATCTCAATCCCGATCAAAGCCAAAGCAACTGGGAATTGGACTCTCGAAGGTGACCAACTCACGCTCAAATATGACTCGGTTGACGATGTCTCTGTAGGAGAGGCCTCATTGGACTCAGATTCTTTGACAAAAACACTTGGCGCCGATTTCGTACCGGAATTCCTCAAAAGCTTCTCGCAGGATTTCAAGACCGAGATCCCGTCAACGCTCTGCGAAAAAGCATTCAATCGCACCGTGGTATCCGTCGACAATTCGTTGCTCGTTTTACGAGACGAAAGCGACGGCGAGGTTGCTCAGCAAAAGAGAGTGTCGCCACCGTCTGCGGATAACAAATAACAGGTGAGCAGTTGGTGACACGCGCAAGCTGGACGTCGCAGTTAACTTTGTGGGTGCGCCCGTGTGCCGGATCTGGGTTCGTTTTTTGAACGGATTTACATGATCAACAAGATTACTGAGATCATGTAAATCGTGTTCATCTTGTCCAATTGTT
>JALZWN010000068.1 GCA_023300235.1 Mariniblastus sp. | reverse complement strand
ATGGCCGTTGCGATGTCATCGGCAATCCCATCACCGTTGGCATCCACACCATCAGTTGTCAGACCACTTTCGATTGAGTCGAGTGTTCCGTCACTGTCACTGTCGGTGTCTATAAAGTCTGCGGCGCCGTCGCCATCGGTGTCCACTGCATCAGTGAACTGACCGCCACTGTCGGTGTCAAAGGCATCGTCGATGCCATCCATATCGCTGTCCAGGCCAGTCGGGGGCACAAAGGCAGCCGTTGGCTGGCTTTCAACAACATCGGGAATGCCGTCATTATCGCTGTCCAGGTCCCGGAAGTCCGCGACGCCATCGCCGTCAGTGTCGACGGGTGGATCAGTCAGTTCATCCCAGGCACCATCGCCATCGGCGTCCGTAAAACCGGCAGCAGTAGCCTCAGTCGAGCTGATGATTCCATCTCCATCAGTATCCGCGGCAATCGCTACAGCATTGCCGCTTTCAATTAGGTCGCTAATGCCATCGTTGTCGCTGTCGATGTCACAGTGATCCGGGACACCATCCCCATCGGAGTCCAGAGATATTTCTGTGAAAACAGCGAACTGAGTAGAGTTGACCAGCCTCGAGTTGGCTGCCGTGCTTTCAAACTCAATTTCAATCCCGGTGGCTTGACCAATCACCGTGAAGTCGTAGCCCACGGATGATCCGGTTGGTGTTCCCAGGTCAATGGTTAGCGTATCGCCAGAAATCGAGAAAGTAGTGTTGCTGTTGTCACCAAGTATGCTCGATGCATCAAAATTCCAATCGAAATCAGCACTTGCACCAATAACGGTGAACCGAAGTAAGTCCGCGTTAGTACCGTTGACATTGCCCGATGGCCCATCGGTCAGCACTTCGTCACTTGCAGTATCAGCGGCAATCCTGAAATTCGTACTGGAGTCGAAACTTAGGGTCGAGTTAACGGTTGTACCGACGACTGATGGGGCAGCATCTTGGAATCGGATTCCATTGCCGGCACCACCGGCAGTCGAAGCAAGGATTCCGCCGTCGGTATTGTCGCCTGATGCGGCAGTTACAACTCCAGCAGACACGGTAACCCCCACGATATCGGTGCCATCACTGTTGGTACTAAAGGTCCCGCCGGCGTTGACCAGGCCAGCGAAATTAACTGGAGTGTCGCTCAGCCCGCCTCTCTCATCGGCATTTGAAATCCCGTCGCCGTCTTTGTCGAGATCGTCAATATCGTCTACGCCATCCCCATCGGCATCAGCCAACACACTTGAAAATGCAGCAGCCACCAGTGATTGAGTTTCAATTTGACCGACATTCAATTCCAGATCCCAGTCGCCGCCCAATTCTGCGGCACCGGTCAAGTCATCTGAGGCCGCCACATCGGCCCCGGTGATCGCACTGATCGACTCGATGAACTGTTCGCCTTCGGCGTTACCAGCCAGTTCGCAACCGTAGAACAACAGGTCGGCATCTTCGGTCAGCGAGTCAGACCAACTGGCCAAACTATCGGTGTAGCGGCCAAGGTTCTCCGAATTAAGGTTTGCGTTACCGAGGAGTACGGATCCGTTATCACCATGGGAGATGATGTGAATCGCGTCGTACTTACCTTGCGATTCGGCCAAGATCGCAGAAATTTGCTCCACACCATCGCTATCAGAGTCAATCATCCGAATCTCAAGCGCACTGTCTGGCCGGGACTCAAGGATGTCCGACACCAATTGCCCGCTTCCCTCGACACCCATGTCCACCAAAATTAACTCTCGCGGCATCTCTAAATCCGCTTGCCCGAGGCTTTGAACCTGGGCTGGAATTGGCTCCGCAGAATCCGTTTGCGGCAAGACAAACGTTGCATCAGGCACCCCATCAAACAAGACTCGTTCCTCAAGGGACTCAAAAATCGATTGGATGAAGCTCGCGTTTTTAGAGTTATTTAGCATGGGTCCTACTATTTTGGGTTGAAAAGATTGTGGCTGAAGAGCGTTAGTGCGTATCCCATTACTTCGCGACAAAACAGAAAACGAGTCGCTAAAAAAAGTTTGGGAATAAGTGGTGAGTAATTTGTGAGTGATTTAAGAGCGAACGAAAATCGCATTTAGCAGTCGTCAAGCAACTAGTAAGTGTTTCTTTCGGACTTTTTGATCACGCGGCGCGGTCGATCCCTTTCGGAAATCAAATTGCATCAAAGCGATTCCTTTTTCTCTATCGAATTTTCTCGCACGAACGATTCCTCTTTCTCTATCGAATTTTCACGAACGAACGTTTTGCATTCAGCAAATTCGACGGTTGTCCGGAATTTGCCAACAACCTACCCCCAAAAAAAAGGGTTCCGACCATGCCATTCTCCTTCGACACGACTGACTCGCCGCTATCACAAACCACAAATCCGACGTCACTCGATCAGGGCGCAGCAGAATTTCCTAATGGAACTAAAACCGCTAACTCGCCAAAACCCTTGAATTCCGACTTGAAATCGCCATCCACGCCAACCTGAACAACAGGCAACTACACGTAACGAATCTCAAAACACCCGCGTTACCACCCCAGCCCAGGAAACTTCAGGCGCCAGCAAAACCGACTGGCCTGCCCCGACCACCAAGCCCACAGAACAACACCCTGCTGCGCCCACCACAGCGAACGCTAGCACTCCCCCAATGCAACTACAGCCCCCCTTAAAAGCATGGGGCAAGTGCTTGCAGTTGACAATAAAATCTTGCGGTGTTTGGCAGGAAACTCTGCAGGTTTCTCAGTTCGAACAGAAAATTGAATTTATCGTTCGAGACTAATTCGATGAACGACGATAGGAAGGTTGTTAGCGTTTTACAGAATGATTGCAAAGTAGCGATTGTCTGCGACGCACATCTCGAAAGGTTTGTGCCGCCAACATCTGTTCCAAGATATCTTTTCGCTTGCACCTATTTTCAGGTTAACAAAATGACACTCCGACTTTTCACTTCAAACTGGTTCGCCACCTCAAAACCACGACGAGTCATCGGGCCTGGCCTTTGTTTTTTGTGTGCAACGTTTGGGGCTACGGCGATCGGCAATGCGCAACATTCAGCCTCCAAGAATTTCAACGCTGCGGATATTTTCCGCCAGATGGATCGAACAGCAAATACAAACGTCGCTCCGATCACCAATTCATGGTGGGACCAGCACGTGACCACTTCACTGCGAGACACACAACCGATGTCCGCTGACATTCACACGCTGTTGTACTTGGCATTGCAGCATTCGAATAATATTAAAATAGCAAAACGCGAACCATTGATTCGTGAAACCGCGGTCCTCGAAACCGATTCTCGATTTGATTGGGTCCAGTATCTGAACACTGCTTGGAACGACACCAGCGAGCCAATTGGCAACTCCCTGACCGCTGGCGGCACCGCGAGTCAGTTCGACGACAGCGTCTTTCAAGCCACCGCCGGCGTGCGGCGTTTAACTCGCTACGGCGGGATCTTGGATATCTCGCAACAATTTGGCTGGCAAGACAACAACTCGGTCTTTCTAGATCCCGGCCAGCAAGCGACAGGGCAATTCACCGTTTCTTACACCCATCCATTGTTACGTGGACGCGGGAAAGCCTACAACAATAGCCTCGTCTTTTTGGCTCAACTGGACGCCCAAGTTGCCGATCACGAGTTCCTAGCCACCCTGCAAGATGAACTTTTAGAAATCACACGCGGTTATTGGGCGCTCTATCTTGAGCGAGCAGTTCTCGCCCATCAAATGCGTTTATACATCAAAACTGAAGAGATCTACAGCACTCTCAAAGCACGCCAAATCGTTGATACACAAGGCACTCAATTGGTTGCAGCATCGAGCGCTTTGGAGAATCGGAGAGCGGATTTAATTCGAGCCCGAACGGCCGTCACGAATGCGGAAACTCGGTTGCGAGGTTTGATCAACGCCCCGGAATTGGGCAACTCCGACGAAGCCGAATTGATTCCGGCAGAGCTACCAGCATTGAATTTCTTTGACACCGAACTACAAATCGAGATCCAAAAGGCAATCCAAAATCGCCCAGAAATCCAGGCTGCCATCAAACAAGTCAAAGCCGGTTCGCAACAACTTGGCATCGCTCAACACGAACTGCTACCTGCCTTGAACTTAGTCACCCAAACGTACTTAAATGGTTTGCGAGGTGACAGCGATTTCGGGAACGCGTTTACCGATCAGTTTTCCACAGGCCGCCCAAGTTACTCAATCGGTCTGCAATACGAACTGCCAGTTGGAAATCGCTTGGCCAAAGCCCGTGTCTGTCGTCGCCAACACGAAGTCGCTCGACTGCAAGACGAATATGCTCGTGCTTTGCAAGCGGTGCAAACCGAAGTTGACATCGCAGTTCGCGAACTGAAAACCTCTTATCAAGAAATCCGAGCCAAGCACCGAGCACTACAAGCTGCCGAAGCTGAAGCCAACACGATCGAACAACGCTGGCTACGACTGATAGACGGCAGCGGAACTTCAGCACTCAACCTCGAGTCGCTACTACGAGCCCAAGAGCGAGTCACGGCGTCCGAGCGAGATTATGTTGATTCGTTGCTGACCTACAACTTAGCAATGATCAACTTAAAGCGAAGCAATGGAACGTTGCTCAACACAGAAAATGTCAACGTTAGCAAAAGTAACGACGAAAACTGCAAGGCCATCAATCTAAGCAAAGGCGAAGCCGTTGAAGAAGCTTTCTACCAAGCACAGGTTGAGTACGCAGGGGCCGACGGTGTTGCACCTTCGATTGCACCTGCCATTGCTCCTTCGATTGCACCTGCCACACCGCCAATCGTTCCCCCAATGAGTGACCAACGCAACGCACCAACGCTCGACTACTACGCCCAGTAACTAGTAATTGCTCGTCGATCCCCGCTGACGTTCAACGAGGGTTTAAAACCGTCCCTTCTTTTCTTTCCGAAAATCGATGCTGAACTTTCAGAACCGCAATTCGATTTCGCCTGCTTCCGGCCAGTCCAGAAGGTCTCGCCGCGCAGGGTTTTTCGGGCTTAGTCGAAAACAGCAAGTTCGAGCGTCTGCCAGACAGATTCGAAAGGCGGAGCAAGCCGCAGGGGCGTTGAGCGATCAACAGCTCATTCAACGCTCGCGAGAACTCCAAGAACAAGCGTCCGAAAAATTGGACCACACCACCATCAACGAATTTGGAGGTTTGATCGCGGAATCTATTTTCCGAAACGTTGGCTTCCGACTCTACGACGTCCAAATCGACGCCTTGGTTGCTGGTGCCACCGGAGCGATCGTTGAGATGCATACCGGCGAAGGCAAAACCGTCGTCACGGGAGCCATCGCAGCAATAAAAACCCTGGGCTGCCCCTCGGTTCACGTCGGCACGACCAACACCTACCTCGCCACACGTGACCTTGAATGCGTCGCCCCTGCGTTTGACATGCTCGGGCTCAGCCACGGCTTGCTGCCCGAAGAGAGCAACGAAGCTGTTTCGCGGCGCACCTATAAAAATCAAATTATCTACGGCCCAGGTTACCAATACGGATTCGACTATTTGCGAGACCAAATGTTCTTGCGAAACAATCGTCAAACTGCGATCGGATTTTCAACCGTCAATCGAATTAACGGCAGTGATCCTTTTAATAATTTGATCCAGCCCAGCGAACACCATGTCGCCCTGATCGACGAAGCCGACAGCGTGATGATCGACGAAGCGATGACCCCCTTGATCATCAGCATGCCAGCCAAAGCACACGAAGACCCCACCCCCTATTTGTTAGCAAAGAAGATCACAGCTGATTTTGTAGAAGGCGAGCACTACCAAATCGAGCTACCCAGCAAAAAAATTGACGTCACCGACCAGGCCAACCAACTTGCCCACGACGCGATCGCTAACATCAAAAACCTAGAGCTCGCCCGACCGTGGCGTTCCTACATCAACAACGCCATTCGCGCTCAGCAAGTCTACCAACGCGACGTTGACTACGTCGTGCTTGAGGGGACCGTTCAAATCGTCGATCAAAACACCGGCCGTATTTTTAGCGATCGAACTTGGCAAAACGGGCTCCATCAAGCCGTCGAAGCCAAAGAAGACGTGCCGATTCAACCCGGTCGCGACTCGACCACCCAGGTCACTCGTCAACGCTACCTGCAAATGTACACCGACCTTGCCGGACTTACCGGCACTGGTGCTTCGGTCGCGAACGAATTCACATCGGTTTACGGGTGCCGTGTGATCCCGATTCGAACCAATAAACCTTGCATCCGAAAAATTCACAAAGCACGATTCTTCAGCTCGCTGGAGGCCAAACTCGAAGCCATCGCTTTAGACGTCATCCAACGACACAAAACTCGGCAGCCAGTATTGATTGGCACACGAACTATCCGCGAAAGCTATGAAGTCCGCGACGCTTTGTTAGCTCACGGCATCACCCCCTTGATCCTCAACGGCGTTCAAGACGGCGAGGAAGCCGAAATTGTTGGCCGAGCAGGCGTCGCCGGCGCGATCACAATTGCCACCAACATGGCAGGTCGCGGCACCGACATCAAACCCGACCCACAAGCCCTCGCCGCCGGCGGCTTACACGTGATTGGCGTTAGCCCCAACAACTCCAAACGCATCGACCGTCAATTGGTCGGCCGCGCCGCACGCCAAGGCCAACCCGGTTCGGCGCAGTTTTTTGCCGCCGCGGACGATCCGATTTTCAAAGAAAACAATTCATCGATACGAAAAAAGATCACTCGCCGCGCCAAACGCAGCGGCGAAGCACCGGACTTCTCCAACGAATTGGCTGGCCTGCAAAAAGCAATCGAAGCGAGAAACACCAAACTCCGCCAGGACATGATCCTACGCGACCGCTGGATGGATTCGGTTCGCGAATCGATCGACAAAGACTAGCCAGTCAACTTGGCTGACCGACCCTTGCTGCACCCCTTATCCAGCCCCTCCCGCAAATATTTCCTTGGACCCTTTGAGATTGTCATGAAACGATCAACACACAACCTTGCCCTGCTTCAAACGCTTTTAATTGGATGGACAACGTTTGGAACGGCCAACGGCGTGCTCGCTCAGCAACATGCATCTAACTCCAGCAGGATCACGAAAAGTTTTACCGAACCGATCGAAAAATCAATAGCGGCTTGTGCGGAAACGGGCATCATTTCAACTTCGTTCGTCAAGGAAGGCGACCGTGTCAAGGTCGGTGATTTACTCGCCAAAATCAATCAAGCCGTGCTCAAAGAATCGTTAGTGATCGCGATAGCACGCTCCGAAGCAACCGCTCGACTTGAAGCCGCGCAATCACAAACCGAAATGCTCCAATCACAGCTAGAAGCCATCAACTCACTAGTTGCTGGCGGCCACACCAATCGTTTTGAAGTCGATCAAAAACAATCCGAACACATGAACGCCAACGCGGAATACCGAACGGCCCAAGACGAACTGAAACTGGCCAAGCTAGAAGTCAATCGGATCAAAGCACAGATCGCCGACCGAGTCATCACGAGCCCGATCGATGGCATCGTTACCGAGATTCACAAGCAACTGGGGGAGAACGTCTCCAACAACGAACCTCAGTACGCAACCATCGTTCGTGTTGACGAGTTAAAAGTTCGATTCTACTTGGATGCCGCAACACTCAAGCAAACATCTGTCGGCGATGAAGTTATCGTTCACGTTGGACGTGAGCGGGCCCAAACACCGGCGACAGTCATTTTTGCTTCACCAATCATTGACCCCGACAGCGGACTGGGGCGTTTGGAAATTAAAATTCAAAATCAACAATACAACTTTCAAAGCGGCGTCGTCTGCTATTGGGGCAACCTTAACAACGAAATCCCTCACGCTGCCAAGCTGGAGGAAATTTTGACAGACGCGTCCCAACTACCTCTCGTCCGATAGCGTGTGGCACTTTCCTGCCAAACGGCCTCGCACCATCCGCCAGAATCAACTGACAACTTGGACCCGACCATGCCATCTACCTCAGATCCATCATCTACGCCTAGTTCGGCCACCGGCAAAGTCGCGTTGCACAAGAAACTTCGTAGAATTGACAAGCCGCCCGTCGGCAAACCGCCGACAACGCTCGGCCAAAATATCGACCAACAAATTTTAAAAACGGTCGCCGGCAACTTCGATGAAAAAACCGTCCGAGCCAAACTACTGCAAATCGTGCTCAACTGTGACGGCGTAATCGGCGCGTGCTATTTGGCCAAAGACGCAGAAGGGCTATGGTCGCCGTCGATCCAACACGCGTCCGTCGGAAAAATGCTCAACCGAAAACAATTCGCCGCAGCACTTTCGGAAAAATGCGACGATTTTGCTGAATCAACGAACATCAAAATTGAAAACGTGCCGTCGTTAAAGAACTGCTCCGGATTGTTTGCTCCCATGCGGCCGCGAAAATCGGCGCCCGAAATCATTTTGGTCATGGTTCGCTCAAAAGTGGCGGCCATCTCCACGATGCCGGCCTGCCAGAAGCTCTCCAACTCATTACAACTGTGGCTCAACGGTCGTAACGCGGCCGATTCTGACTGGCAAGTTTATGCTCTCGGATCAATTATCGAGCTGGTCGGGAAAATTGAAAACCAAACAACGGTCAAATCCGCTGCTGAGGAAGCAGCCAATTCGCTGGCCAACCGGATCGGCTGCAACAGCGTAGCCATCGGCTTGTACCAAAAGAACCGCCTTCAGCTGGTCGCCATTTCTGGCGTCAGCAAAATCGACAAAGGCTCAGATCTAAGCCGAAACTACATGCAGGCACTGGTCGAAAGCACTACCCGAAAACAACCGGGGCTCTACCCCGCCCAAAACCAGACCAACAATTTTCTATTGCAAGCCCACAAACAACTCGCCGGCTTCGCCCAATGCGAAGCGGTCTACACACAACCGCTGATTTGCGAAGACGACACCGTCATCGGCGCAATCGTGATGACCGGGTCTCGTGCGAAGCTTCAATCAAGCCAAGTCGAACGCTTTAACAACACCGCCGCACCGCCAATCGCGAGTGCGTTCCGAGTGGTCGAAAAAGTCAAACACTCGACCCTCTCGCAAATCAAAGCCTACTTTAAAAGTAAAGTCTCCATCGCCAAACGCCTGCTTGCGTTGGCGCTGATGGTTGGCTTTGGCTTCCTGATGTTTTTACCAATCACCTACCGAGTTCGCTGCAACGGTGTCACCGAACCAGTGTCGCGTCGATTCGCAGTTGCTCCGTTCGATGGTCAGATCACCGTCGGGCACTCCGAAGCAGGCGACGTTGTCCAAGCCGGACAAGTGCTGGCCGAAATGGACGGGCAAACGATTCGATGGGAACTTTCAGGCGTCACCGCCGAACGAGCACAGTCGTTGCGAACACGCGAAATAAAACTGTACGAACGAAACGTCCCTGAAACGATTTTGTCGGAATTGGAATACAAACGACTCGTCTCCGAAGAAGAAATCTTGCTTTATAAAAAAGATCACCTACAAATCAAAAGCCCCATCGACGGCGTCGTGCTAAGCGGTTCGCTCGAACGCGCCGAAGCGGCATCCATCGAAACTGGACAAGTGCTGTTTGAAATCGGACCGATCAAACCAATGCGTGTCGAAATGGCGATCCCCAGCAACGAGATTGCTCAAGTCAAAGCCGGTTTCCCAGTGAAAGTCTGGATCGACGGCCAAGAAGACGAACCGATCCAAGGCGAGATCATGAAGATCCATCCCCGTAGCGAAACCCGTGACGCAAAGAACGTGTTTATCGCCGAAATCGAATTCCCCAATAAAGACGAACGATTGCGGCCAGGCATGAAAGGTAGCGTCCGGATCGACTGCGAAGAACGAACCCTCGGCTGGAGCTTGTTCCACAAGCCAATCAATTATGTCCGGTCACGCCTAACGTGGTGGTAGGGAAAAGAAGGTAAAGAAAGTAGAGGATTGAGGATCTCACAGGTGATTAGGTCGAGGATTTTCGGGTTGCTTTGGTGAGTTGCGTTTTTGCCAAGGCGCGAAGCATGCGGTTGAGACGTTTGGTTTCGTCGATGATTTGCGAGGCTATTTCATCGCTGATCTGGCTGAGATCTTAAGCAATATAAGCTTGAGTTCGCAGTTCGGAAGCAGAGCCGACGGCGATTGATAGAAATCGAGCAAAGTCTTTCGGCGATCGCTCACAACCTTCGGCAATGTTTGACGGAATTGAAACGGCAGCTCGTTGCATCTGATCTCGCAGCCCAAAATCTCGACAGTCCTTCAGCGCTTGATACACCAACACCGCCAACGCCTTTGACCGCTGCCAAACCTGTAAATCCTCGAACGAGTTATACCCCACCAAACCGGTCCCAATCCAAAACACACGAACAACTTAACAAACAATCCGCTCACCAACATAGCACCACGATACACCCAGCCCCCGCTAGACCTCGAGCCTCTACTTTCTTTACCCCCTCTACTTTCTGCACCTTCTTATGCTAAACGACCAAACATTTGAATTTAGCCAAGCACGATTGCGGCTCAAAGACAGCCTACGATTCCAAATGCGTCAATCGGGGGGCTCGATCACCTACCTTATCGAAGACGACATCACGGGTCGCTTCTTCCGAGTCGGCTTGGCTCAGTACACGTTCATGACGATGCTCGACGGGAACCGCACCGTCAGCACTGCGATGATGAAAACCTCGACGCTGCTTCGCGAACATGCGATCAACGAAACCGAAGCGGCCAGCCTGTGCAAATGGGCGATCGAATCAGGCCTGGTCGAATCCGAGACCGGCAACTCCGCTGCTCGTCGCCACGAACAACACGAACAACAACAGCAACAAAAGTTGATGTCGTATTTGAACCCCATGATGGTTCGAATTCCGCTGTTCAACCCCGACACCTTGGTCAGCACGATTTCTCGCTTCACTGGCTTTCTGATCAGCCCGCTTGGCGCTATGCTTTGGCTCACCGTCGTTGCCTTCGGGTTCTTCCAATTGCTGTCCAACTGGGACGCTTTCTTCGCCAACCGAGTTAATTCATTTGGCGCAGAAGATTTCATTTGGATTGCCGTCACTTGGGTGATTCTCAAGCTGATTCACGAATTGTCTCACTCGCTGGTTTGTAAAAAGTACGGCGGCCGAGTCGGATCGTGTGGGATTTTGATCCTGTTGATGATCCCAATGCCCTTTGTCGATGTCACCAGTTCGTGGCGTTTTGATAACAAATGGAAACGGATCCTGACTTCCGCCGCTGGAATGCTTAGCGAAGTCTTCATCGCTGCAATTGCCTGTTACGTATGGGCCAACAGCAAACCGGGGCCGGTCCAATATCATGCCGGCAACATCATCATCACCGCATCGTTGCACACATTGCTGTTTAACATCAACCCGCTCATGCGATTCGATGGGTACTACATGTTGGCTGACTGGTTAGAAATCCCCAACTTATCGCCAAGCGGTCGGGGATGGCTGAAAGGTATTTTCAATTGGATGTACTTCGGCAACAAACCAGCTCCGCTGAAAGAGACTGCCTTTCGAGGACTCGCCGTGCGGATCTACGGGGTCCTGGCGATGCTCTGGTTCTTTACTATCGCGATTGGCCTATCGCTTGCAGCGTCGGGTTTAATCGAAGGCTTTGGTTTGATAGTGGCGGCAATCGGCATCGTCATGTGGGTCGGCATTCCGCTGTTCAAACTGTGCAAATACGTCACCTTCGGTACGGACACCGATCGTCCCAACCGCGCTTGGTTTGCGATGGCGATGCTGCTGACAGTTTGCATCGTTGGCGGCTTCCTGTACGCCTGCCCCAGCCCAACCGTAGTTTCAGCTCCGATTGTGATTGAATACGAACAACTGTCCGTCGTCCGGTCTAATGGCACTGGCTTTGTCAAATCAGTGCACGTTACTGACGGGCAAAACGTTCAAGCGGGCGATTTATTGATAACCTTAGAGAACCCTGAACTCGAACAAGAGTTAAAGTCGCTTGTGATCGACATCGACATTTCCAAGTTACGCATCAACGCGTTTTTTAACAAAGAAAAAATCAGTGAAGTACTGCTAGAACAAGAATCACTCGCGTCTTTGGAAAAACGAAAAATTGAACTCGAACAACGAATCGGCGATTTAATCATTGTCGCTCCGCAAAGCGGCGAAGTGCTCGCCCGCGAGCTGGACATTGTCGCAGGCAGACACTTCACGCCAGGCACGGAGATCCTATCGATTGGTCGCCCAGGAGAAATCCAAGCCCTGGCTTTGACTCGGCAAACCGACATTGATTGGGTAGCCGCCAACCCAACAGCCGAAGTCGACCTACTGATTTGGGGCCGAGACAAAGACTCGTTGATCCCCGGCAAGATTAGTTTGATCAACCCGCGTGCTCGCGACGACCTGCCTCACGAAGCGTTTGCGGCGACTGTCGGCGGACCGCTGGCCGTCGTCCCTCGTAGCCAAGTCGAAAGCGGAAGCGAAGACCAGCAAGAACAAGACCTCATGCTGACTCAACCACGCGTTCCCGTTGAAATCTCACTCGCAGACATCGACCGAGCGACCTTGTTGCCCGGGCAAACTGGCCAGTTGATCGTCCGAGCCCGCGACGAGAGCATCGGCACTTACTTCGCCAATAATCTGGTTCGGTTTATCCGCGCGAACAATCTTCGCAGCCACGGGCTGTGATCTTGAATCCCTAATAGTGGCCCGCCAACGTTAAAAACCCGTGAAGTGTCCCAAAAAACGATTCCGAATCGTTTTCCCAAGTTAAATTCAACTTGTCGCTGCGGCTTGTTTTCCTATAGTGGGAAAACATTTTTGCATCGGCAAACCAACTTAGGAAATTGGAATATGAACAGTCAAGAAGTACTCGATCGACTCAAAGCAGGAAACGAACGGTTTGTTGCGGATAAACTAGACGGCAAATTGCAATGCAGTTCTCGCCGCGACGAACTCACTAGCGGCCAAGAGCCTTACGCGATCATTCTCAGCTGTGCAGACAGCCGAGTTGTTCCGGAGCTAAGCTTTGACGCCGGACTTGGCGAACTGTTTGTCGTTCGTGTTGCTGGCAATGTTGCCAACACGTCTACCATCGGCAGCATCGAATACGCCGTCGCGCACATTGGCTGCCCATTGCTAGTCGTGATGGGCCATCAAAATTGTGGTGCAGTAACCGCCGCGATGGGTGGCGGCGACAACGGCTACAACATCAACCACTTGCTCAGCCACATCACACCCGCCATGACTGCCGCCGGTGACGGCGCCGATGTCAACTCAGTCGTCAAAACGAACGCCGAACTAACCGTCGCGGAACTATCAGCTCGCTCAAAGATCATTAGCGACGCGATCGAAGCTGGCAAACTACAAGTCGTTCCAGCCTACTACGAACTAGAATCTGGCGAAGTCCAATTCTTGTAAAGAAGAATATGGCTAGTCGGAAGCGTTCTGGAAATTGTTAGAAGTTGAAAAGTGGTCTTCCGAAGGCGACGATGTCGCTTTCGGAAATTCAACTTTCGTACGCCGGTTGCACCCGACGGGGAACTGTGCGTGACGCTAATATTTCTGAAGTACGTGGGCAAGTTTCTGCTGGCGAAGCCGGAAGTATCTTTCGTAAAAATGCCGTCAATGACTACTTCGCTCATCACCATCAAGAACGAAACCACCAAGGCTTATACAATCCGTTAATCATCCCAATGGAAAAGCCACCTGATGTCACGAAGCCGATCCAAAAAACGGAGCGGCTGGGCGGAATGCTAAATTCCTATCGACGAGCCGCTTGAACGTAACGTTGGGCGCCGATGGACAAACTGCCGCAATCGGCTTTTTAATTTCAATTGTCAAAAAAGCTCAAACCTACCTCGCCCGCTTCTCCAAATCTTCTCGCCAAGCCTCCGACAAATACGGGCACTTGGCCAGTTCTAAATCATCCGCCGCACTACGCGGTTTGGCGTACATGATTTCATTCGCTCTTGAAATCAAAACCCCATCGCTAGGTCGTTCGACCAACTCGATCGCATCGCCCGCTTGGATCACCCCCGTTTGCAACACACGAAAGTACCAACCGGTTCGGCCAAATTGCTGCACCTGAACTGCCAGCTTCTCAATCCCATTTTTCCGAGCCAGCTTCCAACACGGTTGCCGAGGCTGCGAGATCTGCAAGCGGCAACTGCCGATCTGAAAAATGTCGCCAATCCAAACGTCCTGCTCGGTTTGACCTGCAATCGTCAAGTTCTCGCCAAAGCAACCACCCTTCACCGACCACTCGCGAAACGCCGCTTGCCAATCGGCAAAGTGGTCGCCGCTGTAGCCATGAACCGCTTTATCGACGCCACCGTGATTAACGAGATCCGCTTGGTGATCGCCGACTAAACCAAGCGATTCGACTTCGACCGGTCCATCAATGCCAACTTTTTCGATCGCAGATTGCCAAGTCTTTCCGGCATTGTCGGAATAGCTACGGATTTTCCCGACTTGAATCGATTGAACAATGGCAGGCATAACAAACAAAACCGTTGGGGGGTGCAGTCGCGGGAGAGTGAAGTTAAATTTAACCGCGCCGATATAACGATGTCGAGGGTCAACGAGGCCGTCGGTAAAGTTCCGTCTCGCTTACAAGTTAACCACCGAACACTTTCCGCCCATGCCAACTGAAACTCGCACCGTAGCCCCCGGCGCCGCCGATCGCAGCGTCGTCACCGAAGACGGCAAAACGTTACAAGTCCCCGCCGGCTGGGAGTTACTACCTCCCGGCGACGCCGGAGTCACTCGCCGAGTAAAATCTCGCGGGCCATCTTGGACGGTTAAAGAAAAGAAAGGCCGCCGGATGTTCTCGCGAGGCGTCTGGGCTCCAGCCGACCGCATCGAAGCAGTCAAGTGCGAATTCGAAGCCGAACGCGGCACCGAAGCTTACGCCAAACGCCGCGTCGCCGACGCCAAACGCCGCGATAAAAAACAAGCCGCATACGTCGAAGACTTCCAAGCGGCGGTGTTCGAGTTTTTGGCGTTCCATCATCAATACGAATCACTCGCTCACGACCTGGCCATGGCCGTCAGCCAGCACGCCACACCTGTCGGCAGCGGCACCGTCGCTCGGACCCAGCGGATTCCAATTCAGCGGCGAGCCGAATCGGCGGTAATCGCGTGGATGCGTCATCAGACCACCGCCTACGACAACATGAAAATCGCTCGCGTCAAAGGCCGCCGCCGCGAAGTCCGCCGGATGCTGGCCGAACGTTCTCGGGAAATGCTCGATTGTTATCGCAAAGGCCAAACCATCGATGCCGCCAACTGCATGTTGGCGAAAGCGTTAAAACGATAGCCGAGTTGTTAGTTGTTACTTCGACAGCTTGAGCCACGTCATGGACGTGGCAACCGAGCGTTCGAGCAACTTAATCGCCAACAAACGCTCCAAGCCGAGATCATTCACCGCTTGCCATTTCTCGCTTGCCGACCCATTGTTGGATCCAGTAATCGCACAGCAACAAGCAACTTTGCACGACGCAGCAGAACACCCAATAAAGTCCTATCACGAAGCCCGCGCTTCCTACTGCTTTACAAATCACCGCCAGCACCGCGACAAACACCGTCAGCTTCATCAAGTACGCGATCGAGAATTGTTGCTCGAACACGACCAGTGGCTCGAAGTAAGGAAAATCTACGTGTCGACTTCGATACCCAGCCCAAACCGCCCCCACATACCCCATCACAATGGCCAGCAACGGCACCAGCACTCCAAAGTACACGGCAGAACGATTGAATTGGCCGCCTTGATGACTGGCAAAAAACAACCCGCCACCGGTCGTACAAAGAAAACCAACCAAACCACCGTAGACCCCACTCGCTCCGCGTTCTGAAATCACTCCTCCTGAAACCCAGTCAAACAACTTCAGCAAAACGTAAGCCGGAATCGTCATGACTATTCCATAAAACATCCCTATGACAAACAAAAGCAACGTGCCAGGAATCACAGCGCCAAATACGTCCAGCTGAAACCGCAGCCCCTCACTAAACAGAACGCACACAAAGGTAATGCCGAACACCGCGAGTGGAAATAAACCAGCAGCGAATACGATCCCGAACCATGCCGTTGCCATCGTCGCTCCAGGAACATGGCGATGGCCTTTTTTTTTCGAGCGGTGTTCCCAACTTGGCGACCGGATGCCGCCCTGCTCAACGAAATCCACAATCGTTTTGGTTGCTTTGCCAGAGGATTTCGAAGAGTCAGAAGTCATGGGAGATTGAGAAAGTTAGAGACCAGCTTTGTTGCTTGCATGACGAACGACCGAAACCAAAATCTACTTTATCGCTTGGCGATTTACCGCCAGCCGAACCAGTATCGCAGCCAGTGGTCACAGAGCAGCAAAAGCATTTGAACAACACAATACGCAACCCAAGCCATCCCAATATACAGTCCCGACTCGCCAGCCGCTTTGCAAATCATAGCCAACACTGCAATGATGGTTGTTAGCTTCATCAAAAACAAAATCGTGAACTGTTGCTCGACGGCAAACAATGGTTCAAAGAACGGAAACCCGTGATTTCGATTTCGGTACCCAGCCCAGATCGCTCCCGCATACCCCATCACAATGGCCAGCAACGCAAAACACGCCCAATAAGTTAGACCAAAAAAACTATCCCCCGAAAATCCAACCACGTCGACGAAAACAAGACCACCACCGGTACTCGCCAAAAAACCGGTCAAGCCACCAAACACTCCGCTGGCGCCCCGACCTGAAATCACATCTCCCAAAACCCAGCTGAACAACTTCAACAACATGTATGCAGGGATCGTCATGATCATTCCATAAACGGCCCCTGCCATAAAACTGAACACCAGACTGACAAGCACTTCAAAAACTGCATTGGGATTTCTTGAAAATCCTAAGTTAAAGCCCTCAACAACAGCTACACCTAATCCAACGACGATCGGGTAACACCCCGCAGCAAGCAAGATTCCATACCAAGCGATTGCCATCGGCGTTCGCGGCATCTGACGCACGCTTTCGGTTTTCCAATCGTACTCCCAAATCGGCGGAAGGTAACCATTTCCCTCGACGAATTCTTCGGTCGTTTTTGATTTTTTATTGGGTGATTCCAAAGTCATGGGACACACAGGATTGAGAACATAGCGGTGACATTACTGCAACGACGCACGATTAAAAACTGCACGCAAAGCCTCTCGCAAAACCGCACCGCTCGCAAACAAAATGCGTTCGCAACAAAATATGTCCGGAACAAAATGCGTACGGAACCATCCGTGTTGATCCGTGGTTAATTTTACTACTGCTTAACAATCAAACCGGGTTTGAGCTGTTTCAATCTCGCGATCTCGCCCACCTGCGTTGGACCGATCGCGCTGAGCGAAAGGTCGACTTTGGCCAAGCTTGGTAATTTCGCCAGTTCGAGCAATGCATTGGGTTGAAATTTGCAATTTGACAAAATTAATTGGTTTAGCACAGAACAGTTCGCTAACGGTTTTAGTTCTTTGTCACCCAGCACATGCCCGCTCAAATCCAGCACTTCAAGATTGATGCATTTACCAAGTTTTTGGTAGTCACCGCTGGTTAACTTCGCACCCGTAAAGCATAAAAAGGTTCGCGACTCCGGATCCGACAAATGCTTTGCAACCTTGTCAGCGTCGATCTTCAAAAAGTTTAAAAACAGCTTGTCGACTTGACTAAAACTCAACTTCAACATTCGTTCAAACGATGATGGCTTGGCCTGTTTTTTGTAGATGATTGCCAACAGGTTAACGAAATCGGATTGATGCCTTCCGTGGCTTTCATTCATCAAAGCGTCCACGATCGCGGCGGATTGCGAGTACAGCTTGGGATTGCCGAGTGCCTGCCAATTGTCTTGGGTCATCGCATTCAGCTGAGCCATGGGCAAGGCTGCTTTTTCCAACAACGCTTGCAGGCGAGCGTATTGCGTTCGTTCAGCTTCGAAGCCGCCGAGGGTAACATGGGTGTCGAATTCAACCATCGATTCGGCATAAGTGGCAACGCCTTCGTCCAGCCAAACGTGGCTTTTTGCAAACGCATTGTCAGGACTGCGACCTTTCGATTCACGAAACAGTTGATGCGTCAGTTCGTGACGCCAAGTGGGCTGGGTGGCGGCATCGCCGTCGTAGAAAAACGAGGTTCGGAATTTGTTGCTGTAATAGCCCGAAGAAATCCCGACGCCACGTACATGTTCTCCTAGTAAATCGGCGTATTGTTGTTTGCTGTGAAAAAAGACAATATCGAATTTCTTGCGGGGGATCCGGATCGTTTTCCGACCGCCAAAACTGGCCGTCAGCGCGGTTTTGCTGCCCCAATAGCCAAAGAAAACTTGTCGCCATACGGTGTGCCATCGTTCAAGCTCGGCCGCCAACACGCGTGTGCGTTCTACCGAAGCGGTCGAAGTAATTTTGAAGTGAGCCGTTTCGGCGATCCGGTACCCTTTGCCCAGCGACAAAAAATCGTGCTTCTTGCCAGCTTTCCGATCTTTGAAAAAGTTCGGGTCCGAGGCAACATGCCAGGCGCCCGCTTTGGTCAGCTCGTGCCCCAAAATGCGTCGAGCTTCGGCGTGGTCACGATCTTGGTCGATGACGTCGTACAACAGTTGGTAGGCAACCGCCGTGTCGCCTTGTTCGAGCGATTCTTTGGCAAGTTCAAATATCCGCTGCGCGTGGACGGCACGAGCGGCATTGACTTGCTCTCGCCACTCTTTCCGCTTACCGGTTTCCTGCTCCGGATCCGGCATCCGGTCAGACTGCGGAAGAAACAAATACTGCCGGTCGAGATCGCGATTGTGCTTTAACGCGAACGTAGCTTTTCTTTGACCGGACAGGCCGTTGCGGTCACACCAACCGACAACCCTTACCAGATCCTGTCCAAATTGAAACTCCAACCCTTGCCGTTTAACACGCCAATCGATTGTTTGTGCGGTGACGGTATCTAGCTGGACACTTAGACCGGCTACTAGAAAGCAAAAAACTAGAAAAACACGAAATCGATAAAACGTAAAATTTCGCTGGGTGAAATCAGAACTCATGTTTGGTAGTCTAGGTGGTAGGGAATAAGAGGCCATTACGATGCGCGCGTTGTCGACGCAAACGTTGTTCAAGTAATCCAGTGTTAAAAAGTAACCATCCCACGGAGGAAGCACATTGTTTTTTTGGAACCGAAGCGACGCCTCCGAGTTCGATACTTATGGTTGGGATGAGTCTGATCCACCGCCAGCGTCTTGGTACGTGCAACGGTTCTTTTTGTTTGCCGTAATTGTAGCCGGAGGCATCGGTGTTGGCGCCGCAATGTACGGCCAAGCGATGGCAGAAAAAGCGGTCACCGCGTTGGCACACCCCGTCGGGCTGGTCTGGATCTTCCTTGCAATGATGACTTATTTTGGGATGCTGCGAAGGCGATACTTCGCCGCAAGTTTTGGTTTTCTTTGTTGGTTGATTGTTACAGTAGCAGGTAACCAATTTGTATGCAATTCGTTGGCTAGCTCGCTGGAATCTGGTTATTATCACATGAATCCCTACGAAGACGATGATTTCCAGTACGGGTTGTTACTAGGCGGAGGCACTGAGGTGGCGCCCCATGGGCAGAGCCAATTAAACATGAATGGCGACCGCTTGCTGGTGGCTTTTCGAATGTATCGAGCCGGAAAAATCAAGAAGATCATTTGCTCGGGCACCAATTCGTTTAGCGGCGATGAATCAACAAAACCCGCTGACACCGCTCTTGAAATCCTGCAAGACTTGGGCGTTCCCGAAAATGATTTGCTACTGTTGCCCGGACGCAATACATCCGAAGAGATGGCAAATCTGAAGCTTTGGGTGCAGCAACAAAAGGACGATGGCATTGACGTCGGAAGAGTGGCTTTGATTTCGTCAGCCTGGCACCTTCCGCGGGCTCAACGTTTGGCGCGTGATCAGGAACTGGAAACCGATCCGGCACCAGCTAATTTTTTATCCGAACCATTCGCACCGTCGCCACACATGATCATTCCCGGTGCGTATCAGTTATTAGTTACGTCCAAAATTTTGAAAGAGTTTTGGGCCGGTGCAGTGCAACGTTAACGAACGTCTTTGGAGACCTTCGTCAAACCAACAGTTCCTGCAACGACGCCAACAGTTGAGTCATGCTAAACGGCTTGAGCAAGAACCCATCAAAACCAGCACTGACCGTTCGCTCGCGAATACCGCTAACGTCCATACCGGTTACGGCGACAACCTTGGGCAAATCCGTAAACTTGGATTGAATTTTTTCAATCACTTCAAAGCCATCATGATCCGGCATCCGCAAATCCAGAAACACAACGTCCGGCTGCCAATTCTGAATGATGCCCAACGTCTGTTCGAGCGAGGCGCAAGCTTGCGCATCAAAGCCGCAAACGTTCAGCTGTTTTAAAAAAACGTCGCGGACCATTCTGGTGTCGTCAACGACCAAAGCTTTTTTGTTCATCGATTACTCCTCACCGTCGCTCATGTCCAGCTGCTTCATTTTTCGATACAGATTGGAGCGGTGCAAACCCATCCGTTCGGCTGCCTCGGACATGTTGCCACCGCTGCGCTTAATGTGCCGCTGAATATAATCGACTTGAAAAGCTTTCGTCGCGTCGGTTAGCGGCAAGTCCAAAGGAATCGCCGAATCCTCGGATTGAGGGGAACTAACAAACGCCAAGTCGGCCGCGTCGATTTTGGTGCCCTCGGTTAAGTACGCCAAACGCTCCATCATGTTTCGCAGCTCGCGAATGTTACCCGGCCATCGATGACGCAACAATTGTTTCTTGGCAGCGGCGGTGATCTCGGGCATCTTACGACGCGCCTTCGCGCAGAATTGGCCTAAGAAATGTTCAGCCAGCAAAATCACGTCGTCACCACGGTCTCGCAACGCCGGCAGCTGGACTTCAACCACGTTCAGTCGAAAGTATAAGTCTTGGCGGAATTTCTTTTCGTTGATCAGTTCGGCTAAGTTTTGATTGGTCGCCGCGACGACTCGAGCGTTCGTCGAGATTGGCTTGGAGCCACCGACACGGACGACTTTTTTTTCTTCGAGCACGCGGAGCAACTTCGATTGCCCGTCGAGACTCATGTCACCGATTTCGTCCAGGAACAACGTCCCGTCACTGGCAAATTCAAACTTGCCTTCGCGGGCTTGATGGGCATCGGTGAAGGCACCTTTTTCATGGCCAAAGAGTTCGCTTTCGAGCAACGTCTGTGTGATCGCGGCGCAGTTGACCGCCACCATCACTTCGTCCCGCCGATCGCTCAAATAGTGAATCATTTGAGCGACGACCTCTTTACCGGTGCCGTTTTCGCCGGTGATCAAAACCACCAGCTCCGTTCCAGCGACACGAGCGATGGTCTTCTTGAGGTCCTCGATCGCTTCGCACTGGCCGATCATTTCGACTTGGCCGGCCGCTTCGGCGGCGACCGCTTGTCGTGATACCGTCAAATGCTCAACGTGCTGAGTGTTGTCAATGGAAACCGCTGCGTGGCTGGCGAGTTCTAGCAACGCGGCTTCGTCGGTTTGATTGAAGTTACCTTCCAGCCGGTTGATCAGTTCGAACGCGCCGATGGTTTTACCTTCGCGGTTGACCATCGGAACGCACAGTAGGTTCCGAGTTTGGAAGCCGAGTTCTTCGTCGACGCTTCGATTGATTTGTTGCTGTTCAGATTGAACGTCATCGTCCACGCGAGCGGGTTGGCCAGAGTTAAACACTTGTCCGACAACGCCAGCGTCTTTGGGAATTTGAATTTGCCCGCCTTCGACTCCGGTGGCTGGCTTACCGACCAATTGCTCGCCCGCCCCATCGGGTAAAAAGATCGTCGCGCGTTCGGCGCCTAATAGCCGAATCGAAGTTTCGGCGATCTGTTCTAATAGCTCGTCCGTTTGCCGCGATTGGTTCCACTGAACGGTCATGTCCAGCATCGCTTCGAAACGAGCGGCACGGTTTTTATGTTGATGGCCGTTTCTGAAGACTTGATAAGCCAAACCAACCGCCGCGGCGCAGGCGTCGAAGGTTTGCAAATCGACGCTGTCAGTATTGGCGGCGATCAGCTGACTGCTCCAAAAAACATCCTGCTGGCTGCCGGTCAGCAGCGGCGTGCCAGTCCAACCGTCAGCGGAAACGCAACGAGCCGAGTCGAGGGTTTCGGCGAGCAGTTCTTCTGGCAGGCCATCTCCGGCGCCCCAATGAGCCAGCAGTCGCCACTGGCCCTTGGTCCCTTGGACCAGCGTGGCACCGGTGGCACCGACGGAATTGCACAGCAGTTCCAGTGCGCCGGTCAAGAATTCAGTTTCCTGCTGGACATCCAGCGAGCGTTCGACCAATTGGGCCAGTAGTTTTGAGCCGGCAGAAGCCAAGCTAACTCGATCGGAATGGTCGTTTGAAGGCATAATTTGGGCAGTAAGAATTGTCAGAATGCGATTCGGTCGTCACAATGATTGCCGTTAAAGCAATTCAATTCAATAAGGATATCCTTTCATGGGTTTATTCGAGGGCAAAAAAGGTTTGATTTTAGGTGTGGCGAATGATCGTTCAATCGCGTGGGCGATTGCGGAAACGATCATGGCCGAAGGCGGAACGTGTG
Organism: Mariniblastus sp.; assembly: GCA_023300235.1. Classification (GTDB taxonomy): domain Bacteria; phylum Planctomycetota; class Planctomycetia; order Pirellulales; family Pirellulaceae; genus Mariniblastus. Next base: position 9,663 of record JALZWN010000068.1, on the reverse strand, counting down.
GTTTTACTCACTTGCCCGACCGCGAAGACGATGCCAGAAAAAAGAATCGCATGCGGGTTGAAAAGTGCTTCGAGAAATCCAAAACCGGCGCCAAACCGGCGTTTCTTGAGCCGCTGGATGTCTGCAACGACGAACAAATCGCTAGCGTGGTCGCCAAAGCCAAAGCCGAATTCGGCCAACTCGACTTCGTGTTGCACTCGATCGCCTACGCCGACCGAGCTGATTTGAACGATACGCTTGATTGTAGCCGCGAAGGTTTCAAGATGGCGATGGAGATCAGTTGCTACAGTTTGATCGCGGTGACCAAAGCCGTTCAGCCGATCCTTTCGGACAACGCTGCGATTGCGTGCATGACTTACTTCGGTGGCGAAAAAATCGTTGCTGGTTACAACATGATGGGCATCTGCAAATCAGCTCTTGAAACCGCGACACGTTACTTGGCGTACGAACTCGGGCCATCTGGCGTCCGCGTGAATGCGTTGAGCGCCGGGCCGTTGAAAACACTGGCCAGCCAAGCCGTTGGTGCTCATGGCATGTTGAAGATGTACGAGCACGTTTCGCCGTTGGCTCGAAACATCACGCATCAAGAAGTCGGACGCACGGGAGCGTTCTTGCTGTCGGACATGTCCAACGGCATCACCGGCGAAGTGCTGCACGTCGATGGCGGATACAACGCAATGGGATCTCCGGGCCGCATGGTTGATTTGATTCCGGATGATGCTTAAGAATCTGATTTACAGGTTAAAAAATTACAAACACCTCAGTCCAATTGGGCTGAGGTGTATTTGTTTGGTGAGGCAAAAGTTTGACTTGAGTAGGGTTCCGCGTAGCATGAAGAGCTTTATGAAATAACGTTCGCTAAGGATTTCAAGACATGCCACAACCCCGTTGCTCAGGTGTTAGGGCAACGGGGTTGGTATCCGTTCAATGGTAGCCCGCGGCGTTAGCAAGGAACCGAGCGCCAGCGCGCTGTCCGCGGAGCGTCCAGTCTACATTACTTCGCTAAAGCCAAAACGCCTTACTAAATCAACAACGCGGAGAGCTACCAAGCCTCGCCACCAGAATTCGATTCATCGGCGTGATGACTTCTGGAATCTCCATCCAGCGAACAAGATAACCGGCGGACTCTAACCGATACGTGCGGTCGATGTCGTAGGCCGCTTCCAAACCAAACGCGGTTCGAATGGCCAGTGGAGCATCGCAGGCCGACTTTGGGTAGCAACACGGCAGGATTGCGAGTTGGCTTTCTTTGGCGATTGCGATGTCGATGCAGCGGTCCGACAAAACTCCGCAAGCGTGGGCGCTGATGATCGAGCAGCCTTGTGGCAGGAGTGCTTCAGCGGTTTCAATTTTTGCCTGTTGTGATTCGACTTTGTCGACGATCCAAGGAGCAACCGCCGAAGCCGCCGCGATTAACTTCGCTCGATTTTCAGGTTCGAATTTGTCCAGCAAAATCACGCGGTTGACTTTTCGCTCAAACACCGCAAACAGCAAACCCAAGAGACCATGGCCGCAGCACAAATCAGCCACGCATTCAGCTTTGATGGTTTTGCGAACCCGAGCAAAAAACTCGAAGGTTTCGATGACTTCTTTGATCGACAAAACGCGTTGGTCGGCGATGGCTTGCATAAGAGCATCTTGCAAGCTGTCCGAATTAAAGTGAACCGCTGCGGCTTTTTCAGATAGCTTAGCATTGGAGCGGAGCCAACGCTGATCCGCGAGATCATTCAGTTGCGGGAAGAAGCGAAACCGGTTGCGCGGTGACAGCTTCGCGGGCTCGTTGGCGTCTCGGTCAGGCATTCGTATCCGTGTTTGAACTGTTGGGCGGCCCAAAATGCAAGAACCGCCAATCGATTACCATTGGATGATCCGAGCCGATATTTGCCGGCGAAGCGTTACTTCTTGTTCGCTTCCATCTGGGCCCGTTTGTCTTTGGAAGCCTGGTTGCCGTAGCGGTATTGTTTGGCGGCTTCGTAAAAGGTACTGGGGATTTCCGAACCGGAGCTAAGCGGGCCGGTGGATGCGTACTGGGCGTAGCCAACCCACATTTGGTCCGGGAGCGAACTAACGGCAGCGTCTGTGGGCCCCGCAGGCTTTCCAGACTCGCCAAAAAGATCTTGGTCCAGTGGAGCCAGTTGCAGGGTGAAGCTGGTGAAGCACAACAACACGATCGCGGTCCCGATCGAGAACACCGAACGACCGACCATCTCGGTGATGGAGTCGAATTTTAAACGGTACTTGCTGAGCGTATCGGTGAAGCCACGTAGCAGCATGAACGAGATCACAAAAATCGCCCACAAGCCCACAAAGTCGCCGATGAAGGCGTATGAATTTTCAGCTTCGTCAAGGCTGGTGACGAACTCACTGATTACCGGATAAGCACTCGTCGCGATCAACCCTGCCAGTATGCAGTTGATCATCGTGAGCATGTTGTTCCAAAACCCAAACCACCATGTGCATAGCGGAACCAACAAAACAATCGAGATAGAAATCAAAAGTAACATTTGGATTTAGCCTTTTAGTACTCGTTGAAGTTCTTCGATTGACGTCACGCCTTTGGCGATCAGAACGATGCCTTCCATTTTCATGGAAACGTGTCCGCCGGCTTCGGCGACCGCCTGCAGGTGTTTCAATTGCGGTTTTTGAATGATCGCGGTTTTTAGTTCGTCGGTGACTGTCAAAAACTCAAAGATGCCGGTGCGGCCTTTGTACCCGACACCAAAACATTCAGGGCACGGAGGGATCGGTTTTTCGTCCGCGTCCACCATGTCTGGATGATGGATGAAGGGTTTGTACAGTTCGGCGATCCGGCCTTGGGGCAGGCCCAATTGATGAATCAGTTTGGGCGATGGTGCGAACGCCATTTTGCAAGAACTGCACAGTTTTCGAATGATCCGCATCGCGGCCACGGCGTCCAAGTGCTTGACGAATTTTTCGATGTTTGGCTTCTTCACCAACACTCGCAGCAACCCGTCCAAACAATGCTTGCCGGGATGGCGAGTAAACAAAGGGACCGTTTGGTTGATCGAAAGGTCGATGATTTGATCGATCACTTCGCCAGAATCCAAATCCGTGAACGCCAGCACGTCCGGTTGCTTGAGCAACAAATCAGCGATCGTGCTCAGCGGCGTCTCACCCATTTCCGGGTCGTACTCCCAAGGAAAAACGTTGATGATCTCTTCGCTATCACCGCGTTCTTTCGGCTGGATCACGTAGTAGTCGCGAGTCAGACGATCGGCACAACCAATGATTCCTCGCCACGCCGACGTGTAGCCGTTGCCGTTGGGGTAACCGACGACTAGAAAGTTTTTCAATTCCGAATCGGAAAGCGTTGCGGTGATTTGCGTTTTCATGCTCGCTCGCATGCCCAGCTGTTCGGCCGTTTCCATCGGTGGGCGTTTGTAGTCTAAGTTGATCGCGACGCGTTCGCCGGTTTTGACGCCTTGTGAAACGATGGTGAATTTTTGCCCACGTTTCTGATAGATAGATTTGAAACTACCTTCTTGTCGCTGCCTTCGCTCGCGGTAATCCAAACCAGCCAGTTGCTTTAACGAGGCCAGCAGGAAGTCGCCGTCTTCGCGTTCAAGCGTGGGGCCGGGTTGCCAGATGCCGTCGATCTGAAATCGAATGCTGGCACGCTGAGCCGTAAAGTCCATCACGGTCACGGTCGAATCACGGGCGATGATGTCGACGCAAAAGTGGGCCATCGGGATGAACCCCGGTGAGGGCTCGACCAATTCGAAAATCTCATCTCGCTGTTCGGGCGTATCCCCGGCGGCAGTGAATTCGATGGGTGGCAAATTTTCGTCGTCGTCATACGCCATGGCGGTTATGTCAAAAGTAAGTTGAGTTGTGTTGTAGAAAACAGTCTGTCAAAGCGAAGCCAGCCACCGATCGGAAGCCAGCCACCAAACGTGATCGGTTTAAGATTTTTTCTTCGGCGGGCTGAACACCCGTTGGACCTCTGCCAGCGACGTCACACCCAGCAAAACAAGTTTGTACGCTTGGTTGGCTAGTGGCGTTTTGCCAAGCTTGACCGCGGCGGCTTCGATGGCTGGAGCCTGCGGCTGTTTGCGGATGAAGGCTTGGAGCTGTTCATTCAGTTCCAAGATTTCGAAAGTGGCGATGCGGCCGATGTAGCCGATACCGCCGCAGGTCGGACACGGCGGGATTTCGATCGGGTTGCCTTTTTCGTCGACGCGTTGTTCAGGTGGCGGGAGCTTGAACGGGTTGAACAAGGTGCCTTGTTTCTTTGGGTTGCCGCCGAGCTTTTGAATCATCTTTGGATTGACTCGCGTTTCGATTCGGCAATCGCTACACAACCGGCGTAACAAGCGCTGGCAGGTGACCGTTTTTGCGGCTGCCAAAAAAGCGTTGCGGTCTTTTGACTGAGCGTACATTCGCAAAAACGCTTCGGCCGCGGTGGACGCTTGCGACCGAATGATGACCGTGCGCTCTTCCTCGTTGACCTGTTGTGCCAACAGGTCCATGGTCTCAGAATCCGCCACCGTTGGAGCGATGATGGCATCGGGTTGCGATAGAAGCGTTTTCTTCAGCGATTCGTACGACGATTCACCAGCGGCCGTGTTGTACGGCTTGGGGACAATGTTTTCGATGTCGGATTCGGTTTCGGTTTCGTCGTAAAAGCCAATGCAATCGCGAGTCAAACGGTCCGAAGAAAAAATCGCTCCTTGCCAGGAGGAAGTCAAACCATGCCCCGCAGGAGCGGAGATAATGCTGATCCCAGCCGTGTTGAGAGACTCGGAAACTTTCTGCGCCATGTCCGGAAACATGCCCAGTTCATCCAGACGGAGGATGTCTTTTTTGGCTTGAGCGAAGTTGATGAAAACTCGTTCGCCGGTGGAGACGCCTTGGGAACGAATTTTGAGTTTTGATTTCCCAAACTCCGATTTGATTTCAAACGAACCACTCTGTTGGTTGCGGCGATCGGCGGGGTTCATACCTGCCAGATCTTTCAAGCTGATGACCACGCCATCGGCGGCCTCGCGTTCCAACGGCGGTGCGGGATGCCAAACGCCGTCGACTAAGATTCGCAAACGAGCCCCATCGCGACCGCAGTCCATCATCAACTGTTCGGTACGCTTAAACTGAGCGTCGTAGATCAAGTTTTTGAGCGTCGGAAACTCTTCGCTCTGTCGTCCACGAATCAATCGGGCTTGTTTTTCGTTGGCGTCTGCTCCGGCGGTGGTGAACGCAACTTCGGCACCATCGTCTTGGGGAAGTTCTTCAACTTCGTATTCATCGCTGGAGCTGTTTTTGATCGTTCGAGCAAGCGAGTCATCGTTTTGGAGTCGACTGCGTCGGATGAAGGAGTAAGTAATCGGCGGTGCAAAGGCCGCCAATACAAAGAACGGGAACCCCGCCCAGAAGATTGGCACCAACAGCACGGCTAACAGCCCCACCAAAAAACTGCCGACCAAGATTGGATTCCAGATCTCGGGTTCGAGCTTGAGCTTGTTGCCGAACTCCATCGTGTCACGGTTGATCGAATCGACATACCGAACCCACGGTAAAAAGAATAAGACGATCAAGCCGATCTTGAGATACGACAGGCTCCCGGCAGCTGGTTTGAAAACCGCTGCGCTTTTTCCTTTGTCGTCACCGTTGACAGTGCCTAAATTCCCTTCGGCGTCCGCATCATCGGCGTCGGCGTCGCCTTCAACCGCATCGTCGTCTTGCAAAAGAAAAACGGCGGGCGTGGCTGTGGGTGCAGCGGTAGCGGTGTTGGCCAGCGAGCTAATTAAAAACAAACAAAGCATCGCTGCGCACAGCATCCAAGTGTAACGTCGAACCATTCTTAGATAATTCCTGGTTGTGACACGTTGATTCCCTTGAGCTTCATCTTGAGCTCTTCCTTGTTCGGCGCGACTTGGAAAGCCGTTGGGCGATCGATCAACCCGTCGTCAATCAATTGCTTTAGCGAAGCCGTGAAATCTTGCATGCCTTCTTCTTCGCCGATACGAATCGCATCGGACAAGTTATGGTCACGCCCTTCCAAGATCAATTTCTTAACCGTTGGGTTGAACGTCATGATCTCGCAGGTTGGAACTCGGCCCACGTCAGGTCGAGCCGACTTGAGTAGTTTTTGAGCGACGATGGCTTTCATGTTCATCGCAATCGCGCCGCGGATCGCACCGTGCATTTCTTCCGGGAACAAATCCAAAATACGGCCGATGGTCGATGGAGCGGTCGACGCGTGAATCGTGCCGAACACCAAGTGACCGGTTTCGGCCGCGTGAATCGCCGTCATAAAGGTTTCTTCGTCGCGAAGCTCACCGACCAGAATGATATCCGGGTCTTCACGCACCGCGTGCTTCATTCCCACGCCAAAGTCGACCACATCGATGCCGACTTCTCGCTGGTTGATCAAGCATTTGTCATCCGTGAAAACAAATTCGATCGGATCTTCGAGCGTCAAAATGTGCTTCGAGTAAATACTGTTGATGTAGTTCAACATCGAAGCGATCGTCGTACTCTTACCTGAACCGGTAACACCCGCCAGCAGGATCATGCCTTGTTCGTAGTGGCATAATGGCTCCATCGACTCGGGCAAGTACAAACCTTTGAAGTTCGGGATATGGTTGTTCACGCGACGAGCCACCAAACCGATTTTGCCAAGCTGCTGGAGCATGTTGACACGGAAACGCCAGTCTACTCCGTCAACGTCAACGACGTAAGCAAAGTCGGAACCGCCTTCTTCGTCGAAGATGTCTCGTGTCCGCTCGTTCATCATCGGGAACAGCAGGCGAGCCATTTCTTCGATTTCGATCGGATCGCGTTTTAGTTCTTTGAGCGTTCCGTTGACGCGAACGATCGGTGGTTTGCCGACTTTCATGTGCAAGTCGGAGCCGCTCAACCGCACCAACGCGCGGAAGTATTTGTCGACGGGCTTCTCTTCTTGCTTTTCAACGAAGCGGCTGACCATGCGCTCGATCGCTTCTTCGTCACGCTCGGCCATTGTCTTTTTTGGTTCGTCCGAGGTATTAGCAGGCTTCGGACTTGGTTTTTTAGTAGGTTTTGACATAGCAGTTTACAATAATTGACGAACGTGGCATGCAGTTGAATTCGGTCCCAAGAAGGTCAAAATTTGAGCTTCAACGGCATTTATAGACGACATTCCTGTAAAGAACGTCTTAAACGCGGGGTCAGCGCCGGGGCAGACTCCAAATTATAGTGGTTTGAGGGGTGGTTTGACTAGTTTTCATTGAGCGGTTCGGCTTGGCAAAAGAAACCGACCAGACGTTAGCGTTCCGCCGAGTGGCCTGTCTAACCGACCGGAATCTAGGCTATTGCTGTGGGTGGGTGGACACGTGGTCTGATCAATCCGGGGGTAATTGAACCTTATCACGCCAAACCACCGGCCGCTCGGATTTTCGAAAACGCCGTTTGCGATTACAATCAGCGGCTTAAATTTGCGTTGGAAAATCGATGATCTACGCAAAACAATCCAAACTTGTCTCCAGTGAAAACGCCAGCTGCCAGCTATGCCACAAAAATCAAAGATTATTTACACGTTGACTGACGAAGCCCCCGCCTTGGCGACTCAATCGCTGCTGCCGATCGTCCAAGCTTTTGCCGCGGCCTGTGATGTCGAAATCGAAACTAGCGATATTTCGCTGGCCGGTCGAGTCATCGCGAACTTCCCAGAAAACTTGACCGACGATCAAAAAATCGCAGACGAACTCGCCAAACTCGGCGAATTGGCCAAACGTCCCGAAGCCAATATCATCAAGCTTCCCAACATCAGCGCCTCGGTTCCTCAGCTGACCGCCGTGATCGAAGAACTACAAGCCGCTGGCTACAAAGTTCCAGACTTCCCGACCGATCCGCAAACTGACGACGAAAAAGCCATCCGCGCCCGCTACGCAAAAGTGCTCGGCAGCGCCGTCAATCCGGTCTTACGAGAAGGCAACTCCGACCGCCGCGCCCCCAACGCGGTCAAGAACTACGCGAAGAAAAACCCGCACTCGATGGGGGCTTGGTCCGGGGATTCTAAAAGCCACGTTGCCACGATGGGCAGCCACGATTTCCGCTCTAACGAAAAATCCGTCACGATCCAAAAGGCTGGCAGCCTGAAGATCGAATTGGTTGATGAAGACGGCAACGCTCATTTGCTTAAAGACGGAGTGCCCGTACTGGCTGGTGAAGTCGTCGACGGAACGTTCATGTCGGTTGCCAAGCTACGAGAATTCTTAGCCGCTGAAGTTGCCGATGCGAAAGACAAAGGGATTCTGTTTTCGTTGCACATGAAAGCGACGATGATGAAGGTTTCGGATCCGATCATCTTCGGCCATGCGGTCAAGGTTTTCTTTGCAGACGTGTTTGAAAAGCACGCGGCTGCTTTGGAAGAAGCCGGCGTGAACGTCAACAATGGCTTGGGTAATCTGTTAGCAGAGATTGAATCTTTGCCAGCCGAAACCAAAGCTGCGATCCAAGCCGATGTGCAAGCCGCTTACGATAACGGCCCGGCATTGGCGATGGTGAACTCCGACAAAGGCATCACGAACTTGCACGTGCCATCGGACGTGATCATCGACGCCTCCATGCCGGCAATGATCCGGACTTCCGGGCAAATGTGGAATTCTGACGGGAAATCACAAGACACCAAGGCCGTCATTCCCGACAGCAGTTACGCAGGTTTGTACCAAGAAACGGTCGACTTTTGCCGCACCAACGGTGCCTTTGACCCGACCACGATGGGCACTGTCCCCAACGTCGGCTTGATGGCCCAGAAGGCCGAAGAGTACGGATCGCACGACAAAACATTCGAGCTTGAAGCCGCAGGAACCGTTCGCGTGACCGATGAAGCCGGGAGCACGGTGATGGAATTCGCGGTGGAAGCCGGAGACATCTGGCGAATGTGCCAAGTCAAAGACGCTCCGATTCGCGATTGGGTCAAGCTGGCGGTTACTCGTGCTCGTGCAACTGGCTGGCCGGCCGTATTCTGGTTGGATGCCGATCGTGCTCATGATGCTCAGCTGATCACCAAGGTGAATCAATACTTGGGAGATCACGATACCGATGGCTTGCAAATTGAAATCATGTCACCGATCGAAGCGACCAAGTTTACATTGGCTCGTTGCAAAGCTGGCGAGGACACGATTTCGGTTACCGGCAACGTGTTGCGAGATTACTTGACCGACTTGTTCCCAATTTTGGAACTCGGCACCAGTGCGAAGATGCTTTCGATCGTTCCGTTGATGAACGGTGGCGGGTTGTTTGAAACGGGAGCCGGTGGATCAGCACCCAAACACGTGCAGCAGTTCAATCAAGAAAATCACTTACGTTGGGATTCGCTGGGCGAGTTCTTGGCGCTTGCGGTTTCGCTGGAGCACCTAGCGGAAGTCAACGAAAATCCAAAAGCGAAGCTGCTTGGTGAAGCACTTGACGCGGCGACCGGAAAGCTACTGGACACGGGCAAATCGCCATCTCGCAAAGTGAACGAACTCGACAACCGCGGCAGCCATTTCTACTTGGCGATGTACTGGGCTCGTGAACTGGCTGATTCATCCAATGCCGACTTGGCGGCCAAGTTTGCTCCGCTGGCCGATCAGTTACAAGCCAATGAAGCCAAAATCGTCCAAGAACTGAATTCGGCTCAGGGTTCTGCCATGGACATCGGCGGCTATTACATGCCGGTTA
>JALZWN010000067.1 GCA_023300235.1 Mariniblastus sp. | reverse complement strand
GGAGTCGTTGAGTTAGGAGTCGTTGAGTTAGGAGTCGTTGAGTTAGGAGTCGTTGAGTTAGGAGTCGTTGAGTTAGGAGTCGTTGAGTTAGGAGTCGTTTCTGAATGTGATCGGCATCTGCTTTGAAAGATGCATGGCCGTCGCTTTGCTAAAAAGTCTGAGTCTAATTCTATCGTCAAAACCGCTTGATGTGTTGGCCGGTACAACGATGGTATTTACAATTGTGAAGATCAACTTTTTGAAGCCGGTTGCGGTGTTAGTCCGAAGCGTTAGCGAGGAACCGGTGGAAATTCTCGTTGACGCGTCAGGATGTCATTTATAGCGGCTTTCTGTTTTGTAAAACTGAATCACCTTGGTGTTTATAAGTCTCTGGTGGCACTTTGATTTTGCTTTTTTGTCTGTGCGTCTTGAGCTTCACTAGTGGTTGCACCAAGTGAGAATAGTAGGCAGTTAAAACCCTTGCAAATTTCAGGACAAGGTTGTTAGTGAGGTGTGTTATTTCCAGCCTTGGTTCAGTCAGATAACGCCCGCGATGAATAACGTCCGCGATTACATAGTCGCAGTAAATTAACTCAACAGTAAATCCGACGTGGGTCCATCAGCCTGTTATTTGTCGTTGTGAACTGCTTCGATTCGACTTTGGATCTCGGCTACATACTCATCGAACCGGAGACGGTCAGGCCCTGCCCTCGCAACGTTCAATAGAGGATGGCCAGCGGTGGAATTGAATTGAGCATATTCTACTCGCTTTCTGGTTATGAATGCAACGACTATCGAAATGGCCACGAAGGCCATCGCGAGTCCCGAAATAAACTCGAACGGAGGCATTTTAAACCCGACAATAAGGGTCAATGCAACGATGGTCGACAACGGTATCCCAAGCAATGACTGCCAGAAAAGTTGGTGATGTTGGTGGACCACTGTAATGGCGGAATCAAGCTGTTCGTACTTCACGGTTGTCTCGAACGAAGCAGACATCACAAGATCCGCAGAAACTGAAACACCGTCATCAACGAGCGTGAAACGGCGTTTTCCTTCAAGACGAACTTCAAGATAGGTGGCAGAAATGACAATGCTTTCGTAGGTGATTAACGGTTTGCGACGGCCCTGTCGCAGCAGATAAACTCAACAATATAACGAACGCGAAATGCGATCGGGCTGCATCGCATTATTAACTCGGGGCACTCGGCTTTAACTGCGATTACTCATTAGTTGGCGGTAACGTCTCTTTCTGCCACTCAGCGGTTTCATTGTCTCGCGATATTACGCAGCCTAGCGGAAGGTCGTAGAATTGGCCAACCCAGGAATGCATTTGTTAAAAACAACCGAAACAAATGATCGACTTGTTTTCCGGATTGGTTGTTCCACCACATAGAAATTGCCAATCGCCATCATGATTATGAACGATCGTTAAAACTGGGTATCCGTTCGTTACGACATTCTTTGTCGAGTAGGCTGGCGACTTAGCGGAAATGCCGAACGGCCACTCGTCGTTTGTAATTGAAGCGACATTGCTTCCTATTGATGGCGTTAAAATTGCGAATTTTGTCTGCGTGACACAATAGTTCGCGATTGCCCAGTCACGGCCAGAAAACGAAAGACTTACCGGGTCGCCGAACGCCGCTTTGGATCTTCATATTGTTATTACTACAGCGAAACAAAATCACTCGACCTTCGAGCGTCAGTTTGAACCGTTTTAGCGAACTTCGACAGGCGAATTATTAGACTGATCGTTAGCCGAGTCATCAGGCTCGATTTTTATTTCGAGGCCTGTTCAAGCAAGGTCGATCGCGTCCCTGATGAGGCCGGCGCCAGAAACTTGATAATTCGTCTTTCATGTTGCTTTAGTGGGATAAGGCCAGCGATGAACCAGTCGCAGCAAATAAACAAAACACTAACATTGCGTTTGGTCTATCGAATTGTTATTTTGAAGTTTGGTTGACTGATTGCAATTTCGCGTACTCCAACTGGAGTGTTGTAGGTGGTAGTCACGAGAAGCCGGACTCGACGTGACCCATAAAACGATATCCGGCAAATTTTACGCGAAGTGTTCTCACTGAACTCAATTTTGAAAATGAAACGGCCAGCTTGATTTTTCCAGTATAGACTCGGTAGTCACCGACAGCCGATTTGACGTCAGTGCCTTTTGGATAAATGATCTTTGCGTCGACAACGCCACCGTCGTCTTCTAAAAACTCTAAGCTCAACGGGAAAGGCAAAAACGGCTCTGTTTCGGTGGCAGCGGGTTTGTTGGTGTTTATCGCAAAACCCTGATCTATCACCAGCGTTAACTCAACCGTTGATTTTCCTGATTCCAAAGTCGTTGGTTTGCCGGTGCTGATTTGAATCAGTGAACGTTTGGGCTCTGATTCGATTTTCTTTATTTCTTGGGCGTGAATCTCGGCAATCTGGATCGCCATTACGACAAAAGCAAGTAACGACACCATTGCGGTTGTTTTCTGCATCGCGTTTTCCAAATAACGACTGCGGTGAACCGGGTGCAGCCAAAATGCAAAATATTAAAACCAACGTCAAATGCGACTTGGGTCCATCGCGTTGTCATCCAGCGCTCGGTCTGCAACAGAAGACCAAGCGACCACTAGGGTTATCGTTGATCGGATTCGCGGTTCTTTATTGTTGATTGTCAGCATGCCCAAAGCAATGCAGCTGTTGCGGATTTTAACACAGCGAAAAAGTTCCGACGCCCGACGAATCACGGCCGGGAATGTTTCAGCGCGTTCAGGGGGTCATACCCTTCGCAGAATTCGCCTTGCAATAAATAACCCCAAGAACATTGCCAGATACGTAAACACTGCGAAAGACACAGAGAACCAAATAATGTTGAACGGTGGCATCAGCTGCAGGAACGTGAACGCAGCCACCCACGTAAACACCGCGGATAGGGAGAACGCAGCAAGCCATCTCCAAAACCCACCTGATTCACGCGACGGCACTGTCAACGAAAACAACCAAGGGCCGAAGCACGCAACTCCTGAGCAGTACGATGCACTAAGCAGGCCAAGCCTAAACAGAATGCATGCCGCGAGTATCGGAAAAGACGCAATGAAATCCATGGCAAATGCTCGATGATGTTTTAGCTGGAAAACGGCCGCGATGATCCAGTCGCAGCAAAACATTAAACGCAGTAAAAACACTGAACGCTAAAACGTATGTGTGTGAAGCTTTCGCCAGTTAATTTGTTATCTCCGGTTTTGGACAACGAATTCTCGCTTTGCTTCTGGAGAAAGTAAAAGCCATGCAGGAATAGCAGGGAGCACTGAAATACCCGCGGCCACTAAAAACACTTGCCAGATTGGCGGATTGTGTATCGTTTCGCCAATGTTTATTGTCATGTTTGACGTACCGAAAAGCAAGGCAAATACAAGCATCAAGCATATTGCAAGAAGGTTGAACAAGCAAATTCCAATCGTCCACTTGCGGGCAGTTTGGCTGTGGCGCGCCAAGTAGTGCGCGCCCCAGAATAGCACGACCGCAGTGATGTCAAAAAAGAAACTGTCGAAAAACACAAGCCCCGCAATCATATTCCCTACCGAGATTACACCTAGAGTCTGAAGGTAGCGAGCGGTGAGAAGGCCCGCATCGAATCTTGGTTTGAACGGCGGCGTGATTGCTGGTTCAGCCTTAGGAGGATCGTACGGATTCTGTTTATTCATGTGTTTGCGTTGGAAGCCGTACGCGATGAACCAATCGCAGCGCATGAACTATACATTGAAAGCGGTTCAAAGTTCAGGCTGGGGCCATCTGTGTGTTATTCGGCTGTTGCTGGGCGTTGCCATGTCGAGATATAGTACTTGCCATTCACCTTGCCATACAGGACCTTGGAGTACCTGTCCGTAATTCCATCGCAATTTATGAAATTAACGCGAAGCCAGCCAATTGGTTTGGGGATGGATACTGCCGACACACCGTTATGAGACTTCTCGGTTACCAGTGGATTGGTGCCATCTAATTCTTCGAGCACCATGTTCCTGATCGCCAGTTCTGGGTTTACTGAATGCTTTAAAAACTCGTCCCAGTCTTGCCCGAAGGTTTCAACCGATTCGGGGCGGTAACATAATTGTTTCAAATGTTTTGGGGTAGGCTGGGCCTGTGCTCGTGCATACGCACTCAAGAGCGATGAAGCCGAATTATAGCCATCTGGGTTAAGATTCTCGTTGCCGCAACTTGCAAGCGTTATAATCAAAAGTGAAAGCAGGTAAATTGGTTTCATCTGGCGAGCCGAATAAAGAATCCATGTAAGTCCTTGGTTTGGGGCGTCATCGTTTGCAATTATGCTGGTGATGAACCCGTGGTCGCGTTTGAGCACGCCACAATTATCCACCCAAAACCAAATGAACAACGGATGCTTATTATCGCAATCGACTTAGGGAAATTCAACTCTGTGGCCTGCATTTACAATACAGAAACCCAAGAACAGCGTTTTGAGACGCTCGCCACCGACCGGGGCTTCTTTGAAACGCTGTTTAAAACGTACAACCCGAACCTCGTCGTGGTGGAAGCTTGCGGCCGCAGCGGCTGGGTGAGCGACCTGTGCGGTGAAATGGGGCTCGAAATAATCGTGTGCAGCACTCACGAAGATGCTTGGCTGTTCAAAAACGTCAAACGCAAGACAGACAAAGACGACGCCATCAAGCTCGCGCGCCTCGCGTCTGTAAATCAACTAGTCGCAACTCGCGTTCCCGCCAAACCAGTTCGAAAACATCGCCGCCTGATAAAATACCGTAAGCGGACAGGCGGGACAGTCCCCGGACAGACGGGACAGTAAAGCACACATGTCGCGACACACATCAGGATGATTTTGAGCGACTTCAATTGGTCACTACCACATGGGTCGTAAGGCTTTGGTTACTTGCTTGTGCTCATACTAGGCTTGGTTATTGCTTTACGTTTGCGATCCGGGCAGCGTTGAGAACAACTGCATATTGCTTGATATTCTTTACGGCAAATTTTACAATCGATCAAGTGTTTGCCGATCGCACGTTCCAGCGAAACCGACGCAATACGGTTGTTGCAAAACGCGGCTAAATTGCCTTGCACGGTTTGGCAGCTTACGCGCTGATCGGCGGGCGGTGTGATGGGTTGAGCTTCAATCAGTGAGTAGCAAACAAGAATCAATGGTAGCGCGATCGAGAGGGTACCCCACAAGATTCCGCGTCGCTGTCGCGGACCTGACTGGGCCGCTTGAGAGATGAATCCGACCGGGCATGATTCCCAGTGGTCTTTGTTGTTTGGTTCGCGCGTCATGAAGTTTGAAAGGCGATGAAGGTAGGGCCGTTTAGCCAGGTCCCGAAAAGGTTTGCTTGAGTGCAGTTGAGAGTGGAAGTATCAGGTCGCGACTATTTCCTTGGTCGGCTGGGGAGGGAACTCAGGCTAATTTGTCATTCTTCGAAGTTTATGAAATTTTACACGAGTTGAAGGAAACGGCTGTTTCGTATCTCACAGTTATAAAAAACTATTCGCGCTTGTTTCTGTTTTCGTAGGTTTCTTAACGATGGCTGGGAGTGAATGAAGGAGGGCCGTTGTGTTTTGTTGGGTACGCTTTGCTTGGCTTTTTCGCGGGTTCTGAGCGAGGAAATACTGGTGGGCGGGGCGTTGAGGAACTGGACGGCCTTGTCTGCATGTTTATTGTTATAAAATATTGAAAGTGTCCCGAGCCCGAACTGAGGGTTTTGAGCGGCTTGCTGCATCAATAAAGCTCTTTGCGTTGGCTGTGGCCCTGAGTGAGAAAGGGGGGGGCGATTGATGCCCGATTTCGCTCGGCTGGTTGATATTCATCCGGTTGCTTGGCCTGAGGTTCAAGCAACCGGATGTAGTGGCTGAGGGCCTTTGGGTTTGTCATTCATTAGGATGATAACCTGTGGGGGGCAGTGTTCAGGGTTCAGGACGCCGCAGCGACTGCCGCTGTCAATGCAGATAAAGAAGAAATGGGCCGCTCTGCTGGGCGAGCCGATTTGCCACTCGTGGCTTGTTGATTTAGCCAATAAACCCGTTGCTAGAATTACTTTCAGGCTGGCTGCGCGGATGGCAGGCTGGAAGTGCCACCGCCACATTTTTACACGCTTTGCCAAAACCTGTTTGGTCAACAAGCCAGATAGAGAGTCTTTTGGCGGGAGCCTCGATGACGCGTCGGATTACCGTGTCAGAGCTGCTGGGGCACCAAGGTTCAAAGATGGATTCGCTCTGGCTAGGCTGCTTCGTTGGACCGCGGTTCGATCATGATTTGGCCGCCGGTGGCGAGACGAAAGGCGGTGTGCACGATTCCTTGTCGAGCCCGTTTTTCGTCTTGTTTGTTGATGCTGCCAAGCTTGTCGATTTCTAGTTTCAATAAACCGACGGCGGCGGGCGCCATGCAGTTCATGATCTTTTGTTTGATCGCTACCGGAGCGTTTTTTAATGCCGGTGCCCAAAACGATGTATCGCAGTGTTTCAAGATGGCTCTGATCTCGTCGTCGCTCAAAAGTGCAAATCGCTTCATTCCGGCAAGTGAACTGTTCGCTTGGTCGTCTGTTTCGTACGAGTCGTTTGATTCGATACGTTCGTCAATCCGAATCGATTCCGGTTGCTTGAAATCGTTTATCGAAAGGTGACGTTTGTTGCCGCCGTTTGGGTCGGACCGGGTGCCGACGTACGGTTCGGGCAAAAACGAATCGCTGACCGATGCTCCCCTGCCCTCTGCGCTCCTACGCTTTAACCAAGTACTTTCCACGGCCGCGTGTTCTACGCCGTTACGCCCTACGCCACTACGATCGACGGTTTCGTCTTTGACCTGATCAAGGAGCGCCTTAACGTTGTCGATTGACATTCGTTGGAACACTGGCAACGTTTCCGCTGGCGGCAGCTCGAACAAGACCTTGGCTGCTAATTTGAGTTTGTCGTGGTGCAATTTATCTAGTCCCTGCATGACAAATGTATTATCGCTGCTGCTGATCTAACGAAATGAACCAGGGGCACCGAAGATGCCTTGGCTTGACGATGTCCGTGCCGCGGGTGCGCGACTGGCTGGCGGGCTGGTGTTGGGTTCGTATGACGGTTGGGGCGTCGGCGAGCCTTGAGATGCGTTTTTAGGTGTCGAGAACGGTGTTTGCCCGTTGCGAACTTGTGCCGCGAGTTCTACTTGCCGTCGGAGGTTGGGAGTCAACGAAATCGCGGTCGTTTGAATACGGTTTGAGTTAACGCGGGAGCCATTGGCAGTGGCTTGGCTGGCGTCTCCATTGTACGACGCTTGTTTGATGTGGCTTGAAGTAGCGTTTTTGTCCGACGGTTGGTCGAGCACTGCCGAGCTTGAACCGAGCACGTGATAGGGATGTTCTACGCCGGTGTCTTCGGCATTTCTTGGGCGACCGGCAAGCAAGTTGATCGACTGTTCGGCTTCAATGGGACTGCCGTCAGTGGGTTTGAATATCGGCAACAATGTGACGGATTTGCGATAGCCACCGACTTTGTCCCAAGGAATCCAAACGCTATACGATCCGCCGAGGGCTGATTCGCTGTAATGTGACTGCAGTTCGCTGGCTCGGAAAACAAACTTTTTGTCGGGTTTGGATCTGGATCCTGAGTCTTCGTCGAAACCATAGACGAGTAATTCTCCATCCGCTTTGACGGCGTTGTTGTGGGCGTCGTAGAAGTAAATTCTTCCACCTAGTCCGCGAACGCTGGGCGAGCCGGGTTTTTCAAAGGTGCCAAAATTCCAGATCGCGGCCATGGTCACTGGCGGCAGCGATTCTTCGGACGTTTTTTTCTTTTTGTCGGCCACGGAATCGACGGGGTTCCAAATCGAATTCTTTTCGATCGTTCGCATGGAATTGGTGACCATGTTGCAGCCGCTGAACATGGTCAGCGCGGTCGCGGCAAGGATAATGGATCGTATCATGGAATCGTGTGGTTTAAAAAAACGGGCTTGAAAACAAGCTGCTTGATACAAGCGGTGTGGTCTTCTGACCGGTTGATGATGGTGTCGGAGACTGAATCAAAAACTTGTCAAATAAAAACTAGTGGTCTGTCAAAGATAAAGATTAGGATCGAAACATGTAGCCGGACTCGCCAGAGTTCGGTTTTCTCTAAGTCCAACTGAATTCTGGCGAATCCAGCTACCCTAAAGTTCAACACTGACAGACCACTAGCGTCGTCGGAATGCTTTCCACCGTGACTGGTCGGCGGTGCGGGTTTCTGGTTCGACTGGCGTTTCTTGTCGGCGACCTAACACCGGTTGGTTCAGGTTTTCCTGGAGCACGGGTTGCACTGTGCCAGTGGGGTCAGCATCTGGGTAGAACGTTTCGACGGGTTCGCCCATTTCGACGCCCGAACCGTAGTCGACACTGCCGTAAAGGTCTGCGACATCGCTCCGGCACCAATGCATCCGGTCCATTGAGTCGTGATTCAAGTTCGTCAGGTCACTGTCGCTGCTGACCAGGGTTGGGGTCATAATGATCAGTAACTCAGTTCTTGAGGCCGTGTCTGATTCAAAGCTGAACAGCGGTCCGATCAGGGGCAGGTCTGAGAGGATTGGCGCGCCACGCTTGGAGTGCGATTTTTCTTCGGAAATCAAACCAGAGAAGACAACGGTTTGTCCCGACCGAGCACTGAGGGTCGTTTGGGCTTGAGTCAGCAGGATCTGTTGGGCTCGAATGATCGAGCCATCTGTGGCAACGCCGATCGCGGTGCCAGTCGCTTCCGGTCCGACGGACGATTTTTCCGCATTGACGGTCATTACAATCAGGCCATCGGGGCTGACACGTGGAGTGACTTCTAGAATCACCCCGACATCTTGAAAGGTAATGTCTTGAGATAGACCAAAGTTGGTCGTGTTGGTGCCAGAGATTCGGGGCACCGACGCACCGATCGCAACTCGACCTTGCAAGTTTTCCATGGTCATGATTTGTGGTTTGGAAAGCACGCGGACGCACTGTTTGTCTTTCAAAGCACGCAGCAAAATGTTGACGGATTCATTGCCGGCCGAGAGGACCAAGCCTCCATAGCCCAACGACGAGTTCACCCGACCAACGTTCAGGTTTGATAGTGCTTGTCCGGCCAAGCTTTCTTGTCCGGCTGCGTTTAAGTTGGGGATAGTGCTAGTGTTGAAGGGAAAGCCGATGCCGTTGGCTATCGCTCCACCGGCGACGGAAGTTCCCCGATCAAACAACAGCGAATCCTGAATGCCCAATTCGATTCCGAATTCTTCGACGGCGTTCAGGTCAACTTCTGCGATCAGCACTTTGACCTGTACCATTGGCGGACGGCGATCGAGAGACTTAATGATGTTCTCGATTTCCGCTCGGTATTCTGGCAACGCACTCACGATCAAGCTATTGCTAACCACTTCTGGCGTCACGATAACGGATCGATTGACTGCTGGAACTCCGGTGGCGGTCCGCGGGTCGGCATCAACTAGTTCGGTACGACCGTCAAGGTACGTGTTGATGGCTTCTGCGACGTCTAGTGCCGGTGCGTTGCTGAGGCGATAGACTTTTGCCGGGAAGTTATTAACGGCTCGAGCGTCCAAGCGATTTAGAAGGTCTTCGATGACTTGCAAATCACGTGCTGGCCCTGCGGCGATGATGGAGTTAGAACGAGGTTCGATGGAGAACCGCAGGTTAATCAACGAGGCTCCGTCGGAACCGCCGCCGGTTTGCAGCGGCAAGCCTGAAACACCGCCGCCTTGTTGCTGGCCGTTTTGGTTGTCAGTGGTGAACAGTGTATCCAGTGTGTTGAAAATCGTTTCGGCGTCGCTGTAGATCAAGCTAAAGACTTTGATCTGCGATTCGGCATCGGGCAAGCGATCGAGTTGTTTGATCAGTTCGACGACCAATGGGATCGATTCGGCAGGTCCAGTGATAACCAATGAGTTGCTGTTGGCGTCGGCGGTGATAGTGACATCGAATAAAATGCCGCTTCGAATCAGTTCGCCTTGTGCATTTCGAGTCATGAACGAAAGCATGGCGGAGCGAATTTGCGAGCGGGTGCCGGAGGTGTCGGTCTGGGTGTTGTTCTGTTGTGTCGCTTGGTTGGTGCTCTGCGGAGCAAAAGCTTGAGGAGCGTTAGGCAGCTGGCCGTTGATGGCGTTTTGAATAACGAAAGCCACATCGCTGGCCAGTGCGTTTTTCAGCGGAACCACGCGAACTTCGTTGACTGCTCCTTGTTCAACCGAAGCGACGTCGATCGTTTGGAGGAATTCAGCGGCTGAGTTCAAAATCGCTTGGCTGCCTTTGACGGTCACTTGGTTGCTGCGAAAATCAGGAATCACTTCAACCGCGTTGGCTGGCAGTCGAGTTTCGCCGTCGGCAAGGGTGACTTGTCCGAAGAAACGTTGCAGGCGATCGGCGGCATCGGGAGCCGAGATGTATCTCAAGCCGAAAGTGCGGAAGTCACGAGGTCCAGTGTCGGTTGGTGCTAAGTCTAGCACCTTGACCAAGTTACGCACCGCTTGTACTGCTTCAGGTGAGCCGACGACGACCAGGCCGTTCGGGTTGCCGGTAGCGGTGATGTTTGCCGGGCCATTGATCTGGGCGTAACTCGCGTCGTAGATTTCTTGCACGCGTTCTTGGATCAGATTGCCGCGAGCGTTCTGCAGCAGAATGCTGGCTGGCAAGGGCTGAGATGATGTTGCTTGCTTTGACAGACGAGCGATTTCTCGTTTGACGATTTCCACGTCATCAGCATCGCCCGTGATGGTAAAGCGGCCGGTTTCTGGGTCTTGAGCGATGAAAACTTGGCCTTTCAATCCGTCGATGCCTGTGACGGGCGTTCCCTGCGGCTGGTCTTCTTGTTGGTAAGCCACCTGCTGCACCTGCGACACCGGCAAGACTTCGGCTACCATGTCTGTGGTGGCAAATTGTTTTGCGACCGGCGTTTTGGAATCCAATTCAGACATCAACTGGTGCCACTGAGCGGTCAAGCGGGCATCGCCGTCGTATTGCAGTTTGCCAGTTTCACGATCAACTAACATTGCGATCAAACCAGAGCCGGCACCGTGAACGGATGCACCGGGGATCACCACGCGAACAAAGCGACCATCGCCGGACGACGTAACGTCCAATTGATCTTTGAAGACGCTGATAAGCTTTTGTTCAAACTCGACAATCGATACTGAATTGAGTTGGTGAATATCGTTGGCGGGCTTGGTTGCTGGGCTATTATAAGCGACGGTTGCAACCGCTTTTTTGGGAGCCGCGGTTAGACGAGCGACGGGTTCGGGTGCTGGCCAAGAAACGGCCGGAACGCTCGAGTTGCCGACAAGGCTGGTCTGAGAACGTTGATTGGTTGTGTGCTGAGCAACGGCACCGGTTTTGACCAACCGTTGGGCTGCTTGGCTTGAGAGTCCGTTTAGGTTAAGCGGCTGTGTTTGTAACGAAGTCGCTGGGATCGGTGGTGCCACAAAGTACGGACGTGTTTGTTTTGTCTGTCTTGTGTCGTTTACGCCTGGCAGCTGATTAGTTGCTGAAGTTTGTAGACGGCGATTTCGCTCGCCGAGAATCTGTTGCAACGTTTGCGGTGCCGGTGCGGTAGTCTTGGTAACTGTTTGAGCGTAGGTGGCTGAGCCAAACCAAAGTCCTGCGGTCACAACAAGTGCTGTTGCGCCGATTCGGAGAGTCGATCCCGGTCGTGAGAATCGGTTGGTCATAGTCGAGTCCTATATTTTGTGTCGGGTCACTGCCACGTTGGCAGTGGTATGGCTAGCGGTGACTGCAAGCCAATGAATACCTTTTGTTTTCGGCATCTGTTCGCTAGCCCGTAGAATAAAAACAAAGCTCGCCACCGGAATAATCAAATTATTTTCGCGCCAGCTGTAAAAGTAGGAGAGCTAGCGCGGCTGCCGAGGTTTCATTCGGCTTTTTGCCTGCAAGGCGACACAAGATCGCTGCAGGCAGTTTGGCCCCACTTGCAACTCGTTGAAACCTTGATGTTTTGGCTTAAAATCCTCGTTTTGTTAGCTGTAAAGTGAGTTTTCCGCTGAATGACTATGTACCCTGATGACAAGCGGCCTAAGATCGCTCCCGGGCTAAATCAGATTTGGAATCTGGGTGCTGTTGGTAGTGCGACGCGTTAGCGAGGATTTACGCTGGTTCCTCGCTAACGCGTCGAGCTACCATTTGTAGCGACTTCCTAGCTTATAAAACTGATTCACTCTGAAGATTCCTCTTGTTCGTTGGTTTGCGGCGGGTTTGGTTGAGTTTGGCTTTGGCAAGTCAAATTTGCCGATGGAAGATATTCTAGGGACCTGCGGATGGCCGTTTGGAACCAACGTTGCCACGCCGCTTTTGTTAAGTCCAACATCTAGTCCCACGAGACACCTTTCGCATGACTCCTCGAACTCAGCAACGCGCGATCGCCGGTGGACTGATATGGCTCGGCTTGATCGCTGGAGTCGTTTTTTTGTTTCGATCGGTGGCCGAAACGGCTCCTGAAGCAATCGGCGACCTAATTACCTACGCTAGTCATCAACGACATTCGATCGACGTTGAGACGGGGTTTAGTCTTCCGTTGAAGCCAGGCGATCCAATTTATCAAGACGGCAGTGACGAAGCGAAGCCGATCGGCATGGTTTGGTCGTCGAAGCATCAGGATGACGGGGGCACTCGACTGTCGCTCGTGATGTACGCGAACTGCCCTGCCATCACGGACAAAGATTACTTGGTTTATCGTGAGGCGACGGATTCGGTTGAGTGGATGTTGCGAACGATGTTCCACGATGAAAAGAAAAAAGAGCTCAAAGGCTTGATTCAAAACGCCGTCCAGGAAAATCGAGCCGAACTGGTTGATCTGTTCAAGCCGTTGGTTGTCAAATCGCTCAAAGAAGCCACCGGGTTGATTCGCGAGGATCTTGCGGTCGCGTTTGAACATCGCCAGCCTCAGCTTAACAAGCTCAGTCAGCGGTATCAGACGGAGGTTTTGCAGAAGAAACTTGTACCGGTGTTTCAAGAAGAAGTTTGGCCGATCATTCAAGCGGAGAGTGAACCGTTGGTTTCTGAGATCAGTCGCGAGATTTGGGATGAAGTATCGGTGTTTGGTTTTGGCTGGCGTTACCTTTACGATCAAACGCCGTTGCCGAAAAAGCAACTGACCGAAAAGAAGTTTAAAAAATTCGTCGACGAAAAAGCCAAGCCGATTATCGCGGCTCACATGGACGATGTGCTTGTGTTGCAGAAAAAGATCTCGTCCCAAGTCGCGAACAACGAAAAGGTTAAGCAAGCATTGAACGAGAGCGTTCAGGCGGCGACGAATGATCCGGAGTTGCAACAGTTTTTGGCCGACGTGTTGCAGGATGTTTTGATCAACAATCCGCGTTTGCAAGAAGCGATGAACAAACAATGGAGTTCGCCCGAGGCTCGGCAGGCGTTCGAGTTGGCCAACGCGAAGCTGGATCCTGTCGTTCGAGAGATTGGCATTTCATTGTTTGGCACGCCTGACGGAGGGATCACGCCGGAGTTTGCCAGTGTGTTGCGTCGTCGGATTTTGTTTAAAGACTCGCGTTGGTTAACGCTGAAGATTGTCGATCCAGCGGCCAATGAAGCGTTGGGTGCTGAGGCTTCCATGCCGCTGAATTTGTCGTTGCAGGTGTCGACTCAGCATTCTACAGCTCCCATTAAATTGAAAGGGGCGTCCGAGTGAGTGAAACCAATGCTGAGCAAGAGGTCGGTGGGGTTGTTTCCAGTGCTGACGAAATTTCGCTTAAAAAAGTGTCCGTTAAAGCGGGCAAGCAAACGCTGTTGAGCGACGTGGATATCGATTTCCCAGCGGGAGAGATATCGTTGGTCGTCGGTCCGAGTGGCGTGGGTAAATCGATTTTGCTGCGAATCGTTGCCGGCTTGATTGATCAGAACGAACAAGGAATCCATTGGACGGGCGAGGTGAAGATTGGCGGCCAGCATGCGGTCGCCGGTAATGCTGGGGTGGTGTTTCAGTCGTTTGCGTTGTTTGATGAAATATCGCCAGCGAACAATCTTGATTTTGCAAAGTCGTTCGGCGGTCAGCACGCGAGTCCTTCGACGTCAGGCGAATTGTTGGATCGACTTCGGGTACCCAAGCAAGTGCCGACTTCGCGTTTGAGCGGTGGGCAGCGGCAGCGGTTGGCGATTGCCAGAACGCTGGCATATAACCCGTCGGCGATTCTGTACGATGAACCGACGTCGGGTTTGGATCCGGAGACTGGTAAGCAAGTGGCGAGCCTGATTCGCGAGGTGCATGAAGAGTTTGAGAAAACTTCGGTTGTGGTGACGCATGATTATGTTTCGTTACTGCCGATCGCCGATCGGATCTTTTTGGTTGATTCGAATGTCGGAAAGCTGGTCGAGCTTTCGAAGGACGATTGGCAACGGATTCCGGAAATTCTTGAGCCATTAGCCAACGCGACCAGCAAGCGACACGATAAGGTGGAGGAGCGATCGACGGTCGGCAGTATTGCGGCTTGGATGGGCGAGCTGTTTAGTTCGACGACGAATTTTTTGTTGGCGATGTTGACGGCTTTGGTTAGCTTGGTTCCCGTTTGGCATGCGCCGGCTTGGGGGTTGCGATTCTTTGGGCATTATTCGCGGATGGTGTTTGGGCCCACTGCGATTATTTATCTGATTGCTTCAGGGTTGATTTCGGGGTTCGTGACGACGTACTTCACGTTTAAGTTTTTGCCGTATTCGGCTTACACTCAGCCATTGCTGGTCGAGGATTTGTTGACGGTGCTGGGGTTTGCGACGTACCGGATTTTTGTGCCCGTGCTGTCTTGCGTGTTGATCGCGGCGAGATGCGGTGCGGCGGTGACGTCTGATATTGGCGGGCGTCAGTTCGGCAATCAGATCGATGCGATGAAGACGTTCGGTGCGAAACCGATGTTTTATTTGCTGACGCCGATTGTGTGGTCGTTTTTGATTGGGACGCCGATCTTGTGCTACGCAGCTTTTTATGCGGCGAAGTACACCAGCTTGGTGACGTTTGTGATGAACGATCCGTCTTATGGCCCCGATTTTTGGCAGATGCACTTCAACCGCGGTTTGTTGGTTCCCGAGCAACTTACGTATCGCGGGTTTGGTTGGTGGCTTTCGAAGTTGTTGTGCTGTGGGTTTGGCACGGCGGTGATTTCGTATTATCAAGGTTGCAAGCCAAAGTACTCTACGACGGATGTGAGTCGTAGTGTGACGTCGACGATTTTGTGGGCGACGTTGTTGTCGTTGTTCGTCCACTTTGTGTTTGCGTTGTTCGAGTACGAAAATATCGTGCCGCAGTAGAGTCCTGTATTGTGTGGGTTTCTGTGGCGAGTGTTTTTTTGCAAACCGGTGCGTGCATGACAGGCTGGAAGCACCATCACCACATTTCTCTTGCTGG
Source organism: Mariniblastus sp. (assembly GCA_023300235.1). Lineage (GTDB taxonomy): Bacteria > Planctomycetota > Planctomycetia > Pirellulales > Pirellulaceae > Mariniblastus. The sequence continues at coordinate 19,155 of JALZWN010000067.1, read as the reverse complement.
CAGCAAGGATTCTAATGTTAGCCTTTGCGTGAGAGAGCGTTCTTTCATGGAATGAAAGGCGACATTCGCTAACGCGGTTGGTTCTTGTTGCTTGGGGGAAGACATAAGCATCGCGCACGAAAAAACCCGCTGCCGATAGCGAAGTTGCTATCGACAACGGGCACGATTTATCGCTTGAGGGTTTTGCAACTTCCTCAGACGAATGGTGGCTGCCACGGCAACCCGCCGGCAACCGCTTAGGCGTTACCACCTCGTCGGCTTGTACAGAAATAATTCACAAAACACCTCCTTTCGTAGATACATCCTCTCTCAAAACCGAAGCCGTTAAGAATGGTTTTGATGAGGCCTTCTGTTTTTCGCACCGCGTACGTGCGAACCGTGTCTTCATTATCGCGATCCGATTTGTTCGATTCAATCTCGAACCGTGAAAAAAAATCAAAAGGCACTAAATGCTTAAGGTTTTGACACGTTATCGATATTCAATCGTCGGCTGCGACACTTAATCGGACCGTTGATCGGTCACTAGGATCACTGCATTTCCCAGAAAGAATGGCTGTTTTATCGGCCGTAATTTCCCGTCTTCCAGCCAAGGAGGCTTCTGTAACGTCTACCGTGGCCGGTAACGCCTACCGTGTTTTTCCAGAAATCTTTACAGCCCCGGCCTCCGTGCCCTTCGTTTTAGTGCTCAAACACGAGTATTTCTGATTGGCTTGTTTGTTGCGTAATAGATTGCATCAAATTCAAAACCACTAAGAAACGACAGACTCATGCCAGCTCGTAAGAAAAGAAAACGTCAGCAAAACAAGAAATCGCTTCTCAGCTTTGATTCGCTTGAGCCGCGGCAATTACTAGCGGCCGACCTCGCCTTAAACTGGGATGCTCTAACCACGCAGCCGCTGGTTGGTGAGACCGTTAACGTTTCGGTGAGCGTCACGAATTCAGGCGATGCGACTGGCTACGGGCCATTCGTTGATGTTTTGGTACCCGGCGGTGACGCAGCCAATGACGGTCTAACCTATATCGGCGGAAGTGCATCGCTGCTTGGTGCGGGGCTTAACGCGACCATCGTTCAGTTCAATGTGGACGGGCAAGCCGAACACCCCTTTGCCAAAGATGAGGCGGGTCTTCCTGTCGTGCTTGACGGGTCGCCGGAAGATCAGTTGGTCGTCTTTGAATTGCCGGTTGGAAGTTTCACCCAGGATCAACCAACGATGCAAGTTGATTTCCAGCTGTCTGTTGATGGGGAAGCGGACTTCGGCGAAACCCTAGCTGTCGTTGCGACGGGTGGACTACGTTACGGCAACGACTCGCTGGACAACCCGACCAGTGATCCAGTCGTGTTCAGCGACCAAGCCGTTTTAGAGATTACACCGGAGATGATTCGGACCGAGATCGAATATCTCGGCCCGGAAAATGAAACTGCTACTGGCGAAAGTTTTGTTCGCAGCTATCGGGTCTCGTTCGATTTAGTCGAGGGAGTAAACGTCAACGACTTCCGCCTGAACACTCAGTTTGATTCAAATGAAATCTTTCTTGGGCTTCGCGAATTGTCATCCGGCAATCAATCGTTGTCGGTTGTTGAGCAGCCTGAAGTGGGTCAGCATTCATCCAATCGTCTCATTCTGTCGGCTGACAAGTGGGTAGGTGCGGCGGGGGTCGACGGCAGCTTTATTGTCGATGTCTTTGTGCCCAAAACCGATTCCAACGGCGACAACGTGATCGACCCAGTGAGCGCACAAGATAGCGTTTCCACGATTGAAGCGTTTGCGAGTGGGAATTGGATTCGCGAAGCGGCCACTGCCGATCAAGCAGCAGATTCGATCGCTTTCCAAACGATTCCCGTCTTGCATGAACTACAGGGCGAATATCTAGCTGTCCAACAAAATGTTTCGATCGTCGGAGACCAAAACGAGACTTCACTAAGTGTCGGAGATTTGCTGAAGTATGACATAAATTTTCAAATATCCGACTACGCCGTCCTTGAGAATCTCTCGCTTCAGCTAACCGTGCCCGACGGCCAATTACTCGACGAAAGTCGGTCAGCAATGTTATTGCTCAGCGGCATTGCTCAAGCGGACGGTGTTTCAAACACCGTTGCGATTACCTTGGAGAAATCCAACGATTGGCAACCGGGACAGCAGACTTACATCGCAAACATTTCACAAACATTGATCGGCCTAGGGTTGAGTCCGCGGCTGCATGGAGCTTCGACCGCAAGCGGCCAAGGGTCTGTTGTTGGGACGGTAACTTATTACGCAAACGTGCAAGACGAATTCCAGGGGGATGTTGCTTCTGGCGACGTTTCCATTGACGAGGGAGATCGATTTCACAGCGACGTGATCGCAAGTGCAACCAATGTCGATCCGGTGAGTGGGCAGTCGACGGGTTACATAACCCTCGATGATAGTCGAACCACGCAAACGCTGAAAGTTTCTCCAATCAAGACTTCAGTTTTTGCGATCAATGGTCAACAAAGTTTTGACGACGTCGCTGTGACGGCGGACGACTTGGTGACTTACCGGATCACGCGTGATGTGCGTGGAAGCGATATAGAAAACCTTGTCATCAGTGAATTTTTCCCGTTGCCGGTCTTTATGGTCAACGAACTACAATGGGCTGACAGCGACCTAAACGCGTTGGCTGAAAACTCTGTTCAGCTTGGCCCCAGCGATAGTTTGCACCAACTGTTTAACATCCAGCCGGATATTAACATCGACGCAACCAACAATAGTTTTTCGTTGAATTATGGCGACTTGGATTCAGCGGCGAACGAAACCACTACGATCGATTTGTTGGTGACAGTACGAATTCAAGACAATCCTTTTGCCGACGGATTGTGGCTTAGCAGCGTCGCGAATTCAACGCAATTGTCGTCCAACAATGGAGACTATACCAGTAGTTCGCTAGCCAGTATTAGATACACTCGGCCCGTGCTGACGATTCTCAAAAGCGCAGTTGGTTCGGATAACGATTCGGCCAATTTGATTTCGGCTGGTGATGGTGGGACAGACATTAGCGGGGTCGATGCCGGCGATTTAGTTCGGTTCGAGATTGCAATCGAAAACAAAGGTTTGAGCCAAGCTGGAGCTCATGACGTTTGGTTGACCGACGCGCTGCCAGCTGGTTTTGATGTGCCGGAATCAGGTTTGAACTTGCGGGTTGTGGATGGGCAAGGCAATGAAGTTAATTACCGAGGCGTTACATCGGGGGCTGATACGGACTTGTTTGCCAGCGGGTTGGAATTGCTCAGTCCGATCGCGTCGGTCGCTGATTCAATAGGCGATAATCGCGTCGTCATTAGTTATGAGCTTCGCGTGTTGGAGGAATCGACCGCGAATCAGGTCATGTCTTCGACGGCCAGCATTGAGCACTACGCTGCGGTGGCCGATGGCGAGAACTACGTCACTTCGCCAATCGATAACGATGCCAAGGCGGAAACCGCAGACGTCACAATTCAGCATCTGGTTGTCGCGACGGATCAATCGAGCACCGCTGGTAAGGATGTAGTCATCGGCGAAACCGTGACTTACACTGCGATCATTCGAGTTCCCGAAGGCGGCATGGACGACGCTGTTTTGCAATTGGAAGCACCACGTGGTTTGGCTTTCAACGAACTGATTGGCGTGTCGATCTCCGATGCGATTGACGTAGCAGGGCAAGATGCCGATTCGATTTTTGCTGGAGCTCGAATCTCGGATCGCGGAAACAACATTCGTAATGGTGGAAGAATCTTAACGATCGAAGTTGGCGACCTGGTAAACACAAACCGCGATAACTCCGTCGACGAAACGATCGAAGTCACTTACACCGCCACGGTTACAAACGATCCTAGCAATGACCGGGGAGACAGGCGTCGAAGCACGGCGATTTGGTCGCACTCTGCCGGAGTGCAATCCTCCGCCAGTGACGCGGTGAGGATTGCTGAGCCAAATTTATCGGTCGTTCACTCATGGAGCGGTGATAATGCCGACGCGGGCGATACGTTAACTTTGTCCATGGAAATCTCTCCAAATCAACGGTTGGGTGCAACCGCTTTTGACGTTCAATTGCAAGGTTCGCTACCACAAGGAGTGACCTACGTGCAGGGATCTTTGCGGTTGGCCAGTGGACTGGCTCCAGGAGTGATCTCGCAAGGCCCCGATTCAAATGGTTTCTTCACTGCAAGCTGGGATGCGTTCGCCGCGGATGAAACCAGCGTTTTGCAGTACGACGTGGTGGTCGATAGTGACATTCAAGTCGGCAGCGAACTTAAGAGTGACCTTGTGATTCAGTGGAGCAGTCTGCCCGGCGAGCCAGGTCAGGTTGCTGACTCCAATGACTTGACGTTCGAGCGAACCGGTGACTCGTCGGACGTCGGTGGGACAGCAAACGATTATCAAACTCAGTTTGTGTCGAGCATCTATGTGAACTCGGCTGGAGTTTCGGGCAGTGTCTTTGTTGATGCAAATCAAGACGGGATTGAACAGTTCGGTGATCGCGGACTGGGTGAAGTTGGCGTGACGCTGATTGGCATGGACCACTTGGGTCAGTCGGTTCGCCGCGAAACACAAACAGCTGCCACCGGAAACTACGAGTTTTTGGGTTTGCGGCCGGGCGTGTATAGCGTGATCCAAACGCAGCCCGAAGGCGTCTTCGATGGACTCGACTTTGCCGGAACACACGGTGGAATCGTCGGTGAAGACCGAATCGACTACATTCAGTTTCCCACCGCTCAGACCGGTGTTTCATTGAACAACAACTTTACCGAGTCCCCGCTGTCTTGGATTGAAGGCACTGTGTTTGTTGATGAAAACGCCGACGGTGAACTGGGGCATGACGAAGTTGGAATCGAATCGGTGACAGTTCAATTAACTGGCGTGGATGATGCTGGTAATTTGATCTCTCAAGAAGTGCAGACCAACTATCGTGGCCACTATGTTTTCGGATACTTGAATCCGGGAACTTACACGCTGGAGGAAGGCCAGACGGTAGGATATTTTGATGCCGATGAGCAGTTAGGTTCACGTGGTGGTGAAGTGGGCAATGATGTCTTCAGCGAAATCAAAATCGCTGCTGGTGAGCCAGGAAAAATGTACAACTTTGGTGAGTATAAACCGGCCGAAATATCAGGGCGAGTTTATATCGACTACGATCGCGACAGCGTCCTTGACCGGAAAGATGGTTTGATCACGGGAGTCACGGTTGAGCTTGCAGGTGAAAATGATTTGGGCGAGATCGTCGAACAGGTGGCTCAGACGGACGCCGACGGATACTATGTTTTTGAAAACTTGCGGCCTGGCGAATACCGGATCATTTCCGAAGCCATCGAAGGGCTAGAGGATTCTGTTTCAAACGTTGGCCAGTTTTTAGGCGATTACGGAACGACGATTGGAAACGGTGTTCCTTTGGTAAATGGGTTCGAGAGTATCCAGCTGCCGGCTGGCGTGGTCGCCCTTGGTTACAACCTTGGCCACGTTGATCCTAGTTTTGATGCCACGTTGATGGGGACGGATTTTGAAACTCAAAACGTGATTTTGGGCTCCAATGCCAGCGATCAGTTCGTAGTGGATGTGTCTACTGAAGGAGCGACGTTCGTTGTTGATGGAAACGAATACCATTTTGATGCGAGCCAAACTCGATCGTTCCGAGTGCTTGGGAGTTTCGGCGATGATTCACTGACGTTCAACGGCAGCGAAAATAAAGAAACGATCGACCTTCGGAAACATTCGGCTCGGATTACCGGAACGTGGTTCGAGACACTGGTCTACGGGATGGAAGAAATTGAGTTCGTCGGCGGTGGCAATGAAGATTTGGCTCGCTTTTACGATACGACCGGCGATGACACATTTGACGGAGGGCCATTTTCGGCAACGATGTCAGGAACAGGCTATCGGAATTCAGTCGACGAAGTTCATCGGATTTACGCTTATATGACCGAAGGCTTCGATCAGGTCTCGCTGACGGGCGAAGCTGGGCAACGTGACAATTTCGTCGCAAAACCTGACCGCGGTAAGATCTACAGTAACGAATTTTACTTGTACGCTGAAAATTACGACACGATTGATGCTTCGGCAACGGACGATTTAGATCGAGCGTATTTGTTTGGTTCGGATGACGATGACACACTCAGGTCTTCCGGTGATGCGGTTTCACTTTCGAGTGGTCACTACACAATTGACACTGACGGTTATCAATACATAACGGTTTCCGCGAAAGAAGGCGGAACGGACCAAGCGTTGTTGGTCGGATCGACGGGGAACGATCAGTTTACCAGTCGACCGTCGGAGGCGGTTTTTGATTACGCAGCCAACCGTTTGATCGCGAAGGATTTTGAAGTGGTGGAAGTGCAATCAGGTGGCGGTGCGGATACGGCTAGGGTTTTCGATTCTCACCATGAAGATTTGTTTGTCGCCGATGTCGCTCAATCACGTATTAGCAACGCAATCAATGAAACGACGATGATCGGTTTCAGTCGGGTTAACGCGTATATGGACGCTGGCGGTGACGATGTTGCAATTGTTGCTGGGTCAAGCGACGCCGATGTTTTCAAAGCGTCACCAACTCAATGGACAATGGCTAGCAATCGTGGGACATACCTTTGGGGGCGAGGCTTTACTTCGGTCGTCGCCAGTGGCCAAGCCAATGACAAAGCTTATCTCTACGACTCAAGCTACGATGATACACTAAGGCTCACCGCGACGTCTGCGATTCTGGAAGGCCAACGATTTTCCAATTCGGCCACGGGGTTTGGCAAGGTAAATTCAGAAGCCAGCGGAGGAAATGATCGCGTTGTTTTCGTTGATTCAGATGCCCGTTCAACGGTGCGAGTTAACGAAAGCAAAACAACGATTTTCGGATCAGGCTTCAGTTATAACGCGACGGGTTTCGATGCAGTTGACGCGTACTTTGACAGTTTAGGTGGACGTGATAACGTAGAACTGTCAGGTAGGATCGACTTTGACATGAGTGAAGTTGATCTTGGGTTTGCGGCGTACAAACTCAGCTTTGCGATTGACGAGGACTTGGCGGAGATCAACTTAAAGTCAAAGGTGGCGTCGTTGTTGTCGTAGTACGAAATGTTGGAAACGGCGAAATTGCCCGCGGAGAGGACGTGTTACGTTTTGGGCGTCCACTTTTTCATCGCTTGCAGCGTTTGTTCGCTCACATGATGCTCGATGCCTTCGCTGTCGATCTGTGCGGTTTGTTCGTCGACGCCTAAGCGGAGCAAAAAATCGTACACGATCGCGTGTCGCTTTTGCATTTTCTTAGCCAAGCTTACGCCGGAGGACGTCAGCGTGATTGGTTGGTAAGGAGCGGTGACCAAAAGTTTCTCGCTGGTCAAACGCTTGACGATTCGCGAAACCGTGACGTGGCTGACACCAAAACGCTTTGCCAAATTGCCGACCCGGCACTGACCGGAATCAGCAATGATTTCGAACACTGCCTCCACGTAGTCCTCTGCCGTTTCACTGGCGTGGCTCTCGCGAGTGCGACGGTGCGGAATTGATCGAGGGGTTTTTTTCTTGGGCATGACTTCAAAAAAAAGAGGTGCGATCGTTGGTGCTTGCGGCGGTTTTTTTGTGTTCGGGTGAGGACCGTCGAGAAACGTTTCGAGCGACGCATTTAGTGCTTGGTCGCGAAGTATTGGGGGAAGTGCCAAGCATTCGCAAAACGAACGCCTTTCAATTTATTGCTCTTCGGGTTCGGCTGCTTCGGGTTCGGCCAACGCGACGACGAAAATATCTTCGTAGAGTTGAACTTCGTCGCCGGGGACTAGTTTGCGTCGACGACGTGTTTCAACTTCATCGTTGACCAGCACTTCGCCGCCTTGGATCATGCGTTTGGCTTGACCGCCCGTTTCCACGCCGCAGGTTTTCAAAAACTGATCCAAACAAATTTTAGGTTGTTCGGCGGGTTGTTGGTTTTGGCTTTCGGCTTGGTTTGCTTCCGATGATTCACTGGAAGCTTGCGGCTCAGTCGCAGCATCGGACGGATCATTCAAGGGTGTGGGAGTGTTCATGTTGTCCTATGAATGGTTCGTTAAGTAGCCGGCGCAAGCTTGGCGGCAGATCGTGTGTGTGGCGTTTCAGTGTAACGTAAAAGGCCTGCGGTCTCAGGGGAAACAGCAGGCCTTTTTAAAATACGTCTAGCGGATAGCACGAGATTCGAACTCGCAACCGGAAAACCGGCACTTCCTTTCCAAGGAAGCCGCTAACCATTCGCTTACTATCCAATCGGGTTCGTCGATATTACCAACAGATATCGGCATCGGCGAGCCAAGAATCATACTCAATTCTTGCTTGGGGCATAGAGCACTTTTGTGGTTTTTGGTTCGCGATTTCCGGAGTTGTAATCCCGTTGCCGGGCTGCGGGCGTTTTTTGCTTTTGCCAAGCCTAGTCTTGGATCGCGAATCATGCCCGAAAGGGCTGACGCTGCTTGTTTTTCGGCTCGTTTAAAGGCTCGTTTTTTCAACAAGCTTGTAACCGTCGCTCATCAAGTCGACTCTGTCGTTACTTAGAAGTACGCAGGTAGTTCTTGATGGTTTTTCCGGTGAGCCAAACGTTGTGTTTAATTCGCGAACGAAGGTTCCGAGGAACAAAGCGGATGTTCATCATCGGCACGCGTTCGGTTTTCCAGCGTGATTTATAGGGTTCGTCGCCACGCATGAAATCGAAATGCTGGCAGCCCGCTTCGATCGCCTTAAGGATCGCAACGATTGCGATCTGGTAGCCGGGTTCAAGCTTCATGCGAGTTTGGTCGGCACCGCTTTGGTACATATAACTTGTGCAACCGTCGTTGAACAAAAGCATTGATGCCAATGGTTGTTCATCACAACAGATCACGACCAGTTCCGCTCGACCTTCTTGAATCAACTGAAGGCTTGCGTTCTTCAAAAACGAGTCGAACGCTGGGTCGGCAAAGCAACCTTCGTCGCCCAACATCTCGCGTCGCTTTTGATGCAAGTCGACGAAGGCCGGCCAGAGTGATTCAAGGTCGTTGTCTTTTGTGGAAGTGATTGTGCAACTGTCGCAAGTTATCCGTTTGATTGCCTTCTTCGTTTTACGCCGCATCGATTTGCTTAAGCTGGCGTTGAGTTCTTCCCAGCTTGACGGCAAGTTCGTGACCCAACAGCCTTCGAGTTCGGTCATGTGAGTTGCAAAACCGGACGCTTTGAAAGCTTCGGTAAGCAGGTCGTTGGATTGATCGTTAACGGCCATACCATCGAGTTCGATCAGGTCGATGTGCTCAAGCTTCCCGCCAGCTGAAGTTTCGTTGTTCAGCCAGTCGACGACTGCGAGCGTGAAGGGTTTCATTTTCTCGGGGTTGGTGATCAAGCTTGAGTAGTCGGAGCAAGCTTTACCGTCGCCCCAAAATCGAAGCTTCCGATTCATGCTTAAACTGTCATCGATCCAAAACGGTGCAATGCCGGTCCATTGACCGTCTTCGATCGCAACCAAGACTGCCGGAGTTCCTGGACCAGATAGATGCTCGAACCAAGTGCCCAGCCAAGCCCACCGATGAAACGGAAATGCGCCGGCGACATGGTCCCATTGTTCGCGTTGGCGTTTGAGTTCTTCAAAGTTGTCAAAAAGTTGAATGTTCATCGATTGGGCAGGGGGTGGTAGGGTGAGTCCGTCGTAGGGAGGCAAAGTTTTAGGCTTCGCCAACGTTAGGCTTTACGGGAGGATGTGTTTTTGGTCAGGCGAGCTGAGTTTGTGTTTTGGATGGCGGCGGATTGTTGGTTTGCGTACCAAGTTTTAAGGTTTGCGTAACGCACACGAAGCCACTTGGTGAGCGGTTGTTCGAGCCAAAAGGTCAACGCGTGGGCAATCAAAATCGAGACCAGTGTGGCAACGATGACTGAAAGCAGTGGAGGCCAATTGAAAATCTCAAGTTGGCGAATCAATGCAGATCCGAGATTGTTGTGGAATAGGTACAACGCGTACGAAATGAAGCTTAGGTACAAAAACGGCTTCCAGCGAAGGATCGGAACTCTTCCGTATGCACTGGCGGTCAATAAACCGAACATTAACGCTGTCGCGGCCGGGTTGTGGCCCCGGAGATCGATCAAGTGGAATACGGTCGCACAGAAAACGATCCCTCCCCAAAGGCCGATCGGGTTGCCACGCTTAAGACGCAGTTCGTTCAGTAAGATTCCCATCGCGAATAATGGCATGTTGCGGATGAAAAACAGTTGCTCGAATACGTACAAATGTCCGTGCCAAGCCGAGCCTGGATAGCTGGCGTTGAACCAGTTGATGAATGATCCGGATATCAGACAGAACGTGGCCGCAACGATCATCGTGCGGATTGGTTTGTCTAAAAATCCTAACGCGAAAAGCGTCATTAAAAAGAAGTAAAACAACATCTCGATTTGCAACGTCCATGTTACCGGTTCCATGTTGGTATGCCCCAACAGCATCGGCATCGTGGTTAAGTTGGAAACGGTTTCGCTGAGCGTGATCGTGTGATTAAACATCGGTAGCGTAGCGAATAGCAGTAGGTTCAGCGCGATCACCAGCCAATAGGATGGGAAGATTCGAATGAACCTGGCCGCGAGGAAGTCGCCTGCCTTTCGTTTGCTCAGCAACGTCATTGCGTTGACCATGCCTGAAAGCATGAAGAACAACTGCACGCCGTATTTACCGTACGGGAATGCAAAGCCAAGCGGCGATTCGAAGCCGTATTTGTTTTGGTAGACGTAAGTGAAGTGAAACAGCAGCAAATTAAGACACGAGATCGCACGAATGGCATCTAATTCGATGATCCGTTTTGATTTTTTCGGTTGTGCTTTGGTGTTTGGTTCTATGAGCATGTGATTGGCTGTTTAAAAATTCGGTCGCGAAAACTTATTTCGCAGACAAGCCGATGCTGGTCAAACCTTTGTTAATAAAACAACAATGATGGCGAGCGCAGATGGTTGCGCCGGTTATGCTGGCAGGTGCGATGGCGAGGGGCCGCAGCGGCAGTTTCCTGCGGTTTGACAGTTATGCGAAGAGGTTGATCTATGCGAAGAGGTTGATCTATGCGGGGGCCTAGGCGAGGTCCGCCAAACGTTGGTCCATCGTCTTGGCGCGGGTTGGCCAAGAAAGTTGTTTAAGAAACGCGGTTTGAGTCGCAGTCGAGACCGCGTAAGGAACCTCTGCCGGCCGGTTTGCCAGACGAACCATGTGTTCGGCTAATGCGGCCGCACCGCCATCGCCGATGTCATACAGAAAATAAGATTCGTCAATGTTCAGATCCGTTGAGACCGCCGCTGCGTTGTCAAGCAATCGCTGAACCATTTCCGGGTAGGCTAGATCGTTAGGAAACAACGGGTGCAGCCCAACCGCAATCGCCTCGGCCGCAGCGATGCCAAAAAACTCATGCGAAGCCGTCGAAACAAACACATCCGACTCGGCCAACACGTTCCAGTACCCTTCCCTGCTGGTCACAAACCCCCAGTGCCGAATCTGATCCGCAAACTCCTTTTCGATTTGGTCGAACGCGGATGGTGCTTTGCGAAACCGCTGACCCATCACGCTGATTTCAAAGTGGTCGGTTTGGGCCTTTAGCAAACGTAAGCTGTCCAGAAGCAATTGCGGGTTTTTGTCGTGCTCCCAACGAGCCGCCCAAACGATACGCAGCGGCATCGCGGATTGTCGGCGTTGCGATCGCTGCTGGTGGAAATCGGCAACGTCGATCGGCGGTTGCTCGATGCCAGGAGCCTCGACGGAGAATTTCTCGAGCAGTTGTTTGACCTGTGCTTTGGGCGAATAATCGGGCCAACGCCGACTGCTGTTCTCAAGGTGGTACAGCATCGATTGTTGATTGTAGCTCGAGTTGAACCAAACTTGATCGGCGGCTAAGGCTGATAAAAAGTTGGTGAAGCCAAAGTGTTGGTCGCGTTGATGCTGATTTGAATCGGGGCCGAACTGGCTTGGGTAGGCGAATTGGTTTTCATGAAAATAGACTACTAAAGGTAACCGGCTGTACTCGGGACAAGCGGCGACGAGCAAACCTTTGAGCTCGGCCGCGTTCATCATGTCGGTCGTAACGATGGCGTCAAACGCTTCTCCGGCAGCGGCCAGTTTTTTCATTTGCTGGGTAAACTCGACCGCGGCGTGTCGCATTCGCCATTTCCAGTGCCGGCCGGGGAGCGTTAACAATTGCCAATCGTGCTGACTGTGTTCCACCCAACCATCGATAAACTGCCGATGGCTTTCGCCGTAGTAAGGCTGGAGGCTTAAGATGCGACGAGTGTTCATTTGGGGACCGGTTTGCTTTGAATCGTCTCGGTCGATCGGGCGGTGCCGGGCGAACCATGGCGGCGGGGGATGTCTTTTTGAGAGTTCGTCATTGTGCGAATCATGGTTTGGTTTGGTCGAAAACACAGCACAAAAAAATACCGGACTCGATTGAGCCCGGTATTGTAGTTGTTTAATCTGAATTCGACGAATCAAATTTTTCTTGAGAAAGCTTGAGCTAGTCGTTGGCTTTCGTAATGCCTAGAAACCAATCCGGATCGAAGCACCACTAGAAGATCGGCCTGAGTTACGGTACTTGTTGCTGTTCGACGGATACCGTGTTTGTGGTCGGCCTCGGTAATAAGAAGGCGACGGGGTCGGGCGGCGATAAACCGGAGTCGAATGCACGATCACTCTCGGAGCTGGATTTGGCCGAATGACTACTGGTGCAACGACGGGGCCGGCCACATGCGTGATGACCGGAGCCGCTACAACTTGTTCGTATTGAGGCGACGGTTGGATGGCTGCTTGACCGATCGGCGCGTTTTGCATTGCTTTAATGACCGGTTCGCGAACACCGTTTTGATGCAACGTGATCACTTCGCTCACGCCGATTTGTTGTTGCACGCCATTGTTAATGATTTGGCTAATAATCAAATCGTCACTCATGCCGCTATTGGTCATCGCGACTGCATCGCTCAACGAAACCGCTCGATCGAGCCGGACTTGGTTGGCTTGCAATTGAAGCTGTTCTTGTTCGTACAGTTGAGCTTGATACTGCTGTTGGCGTAGGGCATTTTGTTGCTGCGATTTTCCGACGACGTTCCCGGTCAACGCACCAAGGGCCGCACCGATGGCGACGCCTTCGGCGGTTTCGTCATTTTGATGGCCAATGATGCCACCGATAATTGCGCCTGCGACTCCGCCTTTGACGGTGTTTTGCTGAACGGGAGTTTGTGCTTGCAGACTAGAAGCGGCAAAACAAATGCACGCAGCTAAGCAGGTTGGCAAAAATAACTTTCGCATCGATTCATCCTTTTATTCAAAATTGAAAACTCGGCGAACGATAGCGAAATGCGGCATCTGGATAAATAGAGATATTTGCGGGTGGGCTGCTGGGGTTTAGTGGCTGATTTCTTATTTGCTAACGACGTTGGGTAAGTCGGCGCTGTCGCCGCTGCCTGACGGATTGGCGTTCAGCTGGGAACAGTTGCCGGGCCCGGATGAAAGTGGCAGGCGTTGGTGCGAATTAGGCAACTTCGACGGCTTGGACAGGCATGACGTAGTTGCAAGCGGGTTGTACTTCCATCGCCTCGCAACGCTTCAAGTAAAACTGTCGCGGTTCTTCGCGTGACAAGCAAAGACCCAAAAATCGGTCGTTGCCCAAAAAACGAATCGGGCTGACGACGCGTCGAGTCTTTTTGCCTTTTGAGTCGCAGTAGCTGAACTCGACCACAAAGTCTTCGTGCTGGCGGATCGATTTTTGAATTAAGGCTGTCATGGGAATTCTTTACTGGTTAGGGGGATCGGCGTTTTTTGTTCGCCTCCGCTTCGTTTGATATCCCAAGTATCGCCAAGCGAGTGACACGTTAGGTCACGGGTCTTGGGAATTTGAAAAGAACCCAAAATTCTAAACAGCCACGTCGCAGGCTCCCCTGCCCTTCATCTTGCCTGCCTTTTTCATCTTCGCCAGTCACTCTACTTCTTTTTCTTTGGCCTAAATGCCACCACCCTGGCCGGATCGGTCTCTAAAATCGGCCCGCCGATTAATTCGATGCAGTACGGAACCGCCGCCAAAACTCCGTCTAGGCATTCGGCGATCGCTTTGGGGCTACCTGGTAGCGTGATAATTAGACTCCCGCCGTCGGGATCGGAGCGGATGCCGGCGGTTTGCCGAGACAAAATGGCGGTGGGCACCTGCAGCAACGAAACCGCTCGCATCGCCTCGCCGAATCCAGGAAGCATTTTGTCGCAAACGGCCTCGAGCGCTTCCGGAGTGACATCTCGAATCGCTGGCCCGGTTCCGCCTGTGATGACGACCAAAGAACACTGCTGATGATCGGTCATGTCGATGACCGCGGATTCGATTTCCGATTGAACGTCAGGGACGATTCGTTTGCAAAATTCAACTTCGGTCGTGATCGTCGTTTCCAAATAGTTGATCGCCGCCGGCCCGCCACGGTCTTCGTACTCTCCGCGGCTGGCTCGATCGGAAACGGTTAGCACGCCAATTTTCGGCGGGGCGTTTGATGGGGTTGGATTCATGGCATCGTGTTTGGAGGGGGGGGGATTGTTTTCGCTGGTCCGCTGACGCTTTCGGGGAAATCGAAAAATCGAGGCATGGGCGAATTTTTGCTAGACCGATTTTGCGAGACCATTAAAGAATCTAACTTACGTCTTGTCTGTCAACCAATCGGGAAGTGGTTCTGCAGCGCGGTAGTTAAGATCGCTGCTGAGGACCGAAACCGTGACGTTGCCTTTTTTCAAAACTTGGGTGTCGGTCAAGAAAGGAGACGGCTCGGGCGGCGGATTATTGGTCGCCCAGAAGTACGGTCGATTTTTAGGGTCGTGGCCATGAGCAAATTGATAGCCCATGGGGTTGGTTTCGGTGGGCACGACTTGATAATCGAAGTTCGGCTTGGTTTGAATCGATTCGGTCGGGTAGTTAACGTTTACGAATGATTTTTTTGGCATGTTGGTGGCGACTAGTTTTTGAATCAACGGCCAAGCCGATTCGGCTGCCCGAAAGTACTCTTGCTGTGGCCCCGATTCGATGCTGATTGACATGGACTTAAAGCCAAGTGACGTGGCGGTCATGGCTCCTGCGACGGTGCCTGAGTAGTTCACGTTTGCCCCAGCATTTAAACCGTCGTTAATTCCGCTAACGACCACGTCTGGCTTCCATGGGCAGAGTTCGTGAAGGCCGAGTCTGACGCAATCGACGGGCGTGCCGTTAAGAATCGCACCACCGACTTCGGTGGGATCCGAGGGGAGGCTGGTGAACTTTTTTGCGATCAGCGGGCGAAGGTAAGTGATCGCACTGCTGACGCCGCTCTGCTCGGTCGCCGGTGCTACCACGAACACCGAGTTTCCTTGGCTTTTTAGGAACCGTGTTAGCTGAATCAAACCGTGGGCATAGATTCCGTCATCGTTAGTAAGCAGGATTTTCATGTAATTTTCGCCGTTAAGTTGTTTCTTGGTCTAGCTGAGTTGAAGGGAGTTGGTTCGAATTACAAGCCGCTGGTAGAACGATCGTTGATCGGTCACGATGGGCGCATGACTCCGTCCAACTTTCGCATGTTCAAAGAGAACTGAGGCGATAAGGTTTCGGTCGCTGTTGCTGGGTGAGGTTGTGAATTTATTCGGGGTATTCGAATAGAACACCATGGCTATCGCCGAAGCAATTTAAACGGTTTGAAAATCCACGACCTTCATGCGGCCGCTTTTGTAAAGAAAATGGTTGTCGGTGACAATTGACGAATCGCTTTTATCTTTTAATTATTGAGGGTTGAGTTTTGAAAAAGTTTCTTTTAATACTGGTCGTTGCCACAATGGCCGTGTCGGGATGTTCGTCCGATGCACCTGCGCCAAGCAACACTGACGTCGACTTGCAAACGATCGAAGTCGACCCTGAATCTGGCGTATAACGTCCAAACGTAGCAACAGATGTTTTGACCCGAGGCGATCTGCGTCTTGTGGTCGGCCAGCTGATTAAACTGGGAGAACGTTACTCGATTTTGGTTTTGGATCGAGCTAGAAATCCTGAAAGTTGCGTCGTGATGGGATGACGTGCGCTTCTGCTGAGAAGTTTTAACAATAGGTGAGTGTCTTTGCCGGAAGAACATGTGAGAACTTATATCCGTGTATGCAATGGCGAATCCTTGGGTGACAAGGTTCTGCTGGACCAACCTGTTGTCAGTTGTGGTCGGCATCATAAAAACAATCTAACGGTACGCGACGACAACGTTTCGCGCTATCACTGCCGGTTCGTGCTGGTGAGTGGATCGACGTATTCGGTCGAAGATGCTGGGAGCTCCAATGGAACTTTCGTGAACGGCAGTTTGGTGCGATGCCAGCCATTGGAGATCGGCGACCAGGTCCTGGTCGGTAGTACGGTTTTGGAGGTGGCGAGTGCTGAAGAAAACTCGTCGGTCGAAAAAACTACCGGCGACAAGTGTGAAGATTTTGATTTCGACGCTGAACTCGCGCCCGCAGTTGAAACCGCACGGCCTATATTAGATTCGTCGATCGAAAGTTATTCCCAAACCGCCGACGAACAAATCCGGGATCGAAGCGGCGGCGATTTGGATTTTGCGTACCGCGCGTCGCGGACGGCATCTAAAAATCTAACGCTGGAGAGCCTTTGTCATAGCTTGGTCAAACTGGTGGGCGGTTGGGCCAAAACGGATCAGGCGATGCTTGTTTTGCTGGACCAGAACGAACAAGATTTTTCGAAAACGTTTACTCCGCTGGTAACCGATGCGGATTCGGTGGCTTCGCCGTCAGAGACATTGCCAAAAATAAAGTTCCATCGAGGGCTCGTCGATCGGGTGCTTGAATCCCGGTTGCCAGCGTTGAGCAACTTTGAGGTGCGTGCGGAGTTGTCGCAGAAAGTTGCCGCGATGTGCGTCCCGATTGATAATGGTCAAAAGTTGCTGGGGTTGATTTATGTAGACGATTTCCAAAGCGTTAGCGGTCCTGATAAAAGCATTTTTACGGACCAAGGCTTGGAGGTTTTCGCAGTATTCGGAAAGCAAGCGGCCGCAGTAATCGAGAATAATCTTTACATGCGGGGCGCGTTGGCTGACGCTCGCACTGACGCGGTCGAGAAGTTGACGACCGTGGTTTCACATCGCATGAACAATTTGTTGCACTTGGCTAGCGGCGGCGAGTTTTTAATCGAATCTGGCATGCGGTCAAACGACTTGCAGCAGGTCGCTCAAGGCTGGAACACGGTCAAGCAAGCTCAAAATCGCATCGCACAACTTACGACCAACGTGTCGCTGCATTGCAGGGATTTCCAGCCGTTTTTGCGAGAGTTTAAGCCGCAGGGGGTTGTCGATTCGATCGTATGCCAGATAGCCGAAGTGGCCGGTGGCACTCGCGTCAAAACGACTCACCGCACTTCGGCTGATTTTGCAATTAAGCTGGATGAGCGCTATTTTGACAGGGCCATTCGAAATGTTCTAGCCGTTGGATGGTTGGCGGCTGGGGAAGGTGACAATGGCCAAGGCATCGTCTCGTTGGAGACGTTTTTGGTAGAAGACCAGTACGTTGTTCGAGTGACATTCCAGCATTTTGATTACCGCTTTAATCTGCCCGAGCTGGGGAAAGGCGAGATCAATAGGGTTAACGTCGAACATGGTCATTTAGAAATGCTCGTGAGTCGGAAGGTTGCGGAGAGCCACAACGGTTCGGTGGTTTGCGCGACCGACGCAGATAATCTTAACACGATCGAGATTCGGTTCCCGCTTAGCCAAGATCACTAGTTCGGTTGCTTTCAAGGTTTAATAGAGAGCCACCGGGCATCGATCCGATCCGAATCAGGGGCTAGTCGTTGTCAGCTCGCAGTACCGACACAAAGGCTTTTTGCGGAATGTTCACGCGGCCAAACTGTTTCATCTTGGCCTTGCCCTTCTTTTGTTTCTCAAGCAGCTTCTTTTTCCGCGAGACATCGCCGCCGTATAGTTTTTCGGTCACGTCTTTGCGGAAAGGAGCGATGGTCGATCGAGCGATTACGTTGCCGCCGATCACGCCTTGGATTGGAATCTTAAATTGATGCCGAGGAATCTCTTTGGCCAAACGTTCGCAATAATGTAGCGCTCGAGTTCGAGCTTTTTCGCGGTGCACGAGGTAAGCCAGCGTGTCGACGGGTTCTTTGTTGACCAAGATCTCGACTTTGACGACGTCCGTTTTGCGGTATTCGGTTTGTTCGTAGTCAAACGATCCATAGCCGCGGGTGATCATTTTCAGTTTCCCGTAAAAATCAAACAGCACTTCGCCCAACGGCATCTCGCTGACGACTTCCATGCGACCGGTCGAAAGGAAGTTCATCGTCTGCGATTCGCTGCGGTGTTCGCGGCACAATTCCATCACGGGGCCGACATATTCTTCGGGGGTGATGATCGAGGCCTTGATGAACGGCTCTGTGATTTCTTCGATTTGAGTCGGGTCGGGCCAGTAACTGGGGTTATCGACTTCGATTTCTTCGCCGGTTTTTACAGTGATTTTGTATTTTACCGAAGGAGCGGAAATCACGAGCCCCAGATCAAATTCGCGCTGCAGTCGCTCTTGGATCACGTCCAGGTGCAGCAAACCCAAGAAGCCACAGCGGAAGCCAAACCCCAACGCGGCCGAGGAGTCTTTTTCGTAAGTCAACGCAGCGTCGTTGATTGCTAGTTTGTCTAACGCCTTGGTCAAATCTTTATACTGATCGGTGCTCATCGGGTACACCGAAGAAAACACCACTTGGCGAGCCTTTTGGTAGCCGGGGATCGGTTCTGCAGCCGGGTTTTCCACCAGCGTGATCGTGTCGCCAACTTCGATGTCTTGAACGCTCTTGACTCCCGCAACGACGTAACCCACATCGCCGGCGGCGAGTTTATCCTTGGGGCTCAGCTTCAATTGGTTCAGGCCAAGTTCGTCGACGTTGTAATCACGGCCGCCGTGCATGAAGTGAATCGCGTCTTTGGTTTTGAGCGTGCCCTCCATGACTCGAATTTGCAAAATCACGCCGCGGTATTTGTCAAAGTGAGCGTCAAAGACGAGTGCTCTGAGCGGCGAGTTTGGATCGCCGGTTGGCGGAGGGAGTTTTTTGACGATGCCTTCGAGGACGTCTTCGATGTGCAAGCCAGTTTTTGCGGAAACGGGAATCGCTTCGAACGGGTCGAGCCCCAAGTCGGCGTCGATCGCTTCACGGGCTCGGTCGACATCCGCCGCGGGCAGGTC
>JALZWN010000066.1 GCA_023300235.1 Mariniblastus sp. | reverse complement strand
CAAGGCCACGACGTACTTCGCGTTGTCTCCTTCGCCTACGGTCGCATCACCTGTGATACTCCAGTCTGCACTGTCATTGTCAATTATTGTCGTCACGACCGATGAAGAAGTCGTGCTGATGAAAATCTCGCCGCCAGTCGTTGAGCTTGGATTTGAGATGGTGATCCTGAAGTCTTCGTCACCTTCGACCAAGCTGTCGTCGATCGCCTCGAGATCAATCAGTAGCGGCGACATCGAATCGCCGTCGTTGGTAGCCGTGAAGGTAACTGTTGTGCCGTCGAAGACTACCGTTCCGCTCCCGTTGTAGCCAGTAACTGCCGTATTCACGGCAGCCACGAAATTCAAATAGTCTTCACTGTTAGTGTCAATATTTGACAAGCCAATATTAACCGACGCATTCTCCCCTGCTCCAAATTGTCCGACGAGTCCCAATTCGTACGCTGCCGTTCCGTTTTCAGCAACCGTTGTGTCGCCCGTTACCTGCCACTGTGCAAAGTCGGGATCCAGTGAGGCCCCGAGAGTATCGTTGATCTCAGTTGTCACCTGGTCATTGGTCGTTGAAATACTTGTTGCTGCACCGCTGTTTGAGAACGAGTTGGACAACACAATACTGTACTGCTCAGGTCCCTCGACGAAAGAATCATTCGAGATCCCTAGGTTGATTAGCAGTGGTGGCATGGTTGCCCCGTCGGCCGGCGAAGTGAACGTGAGTGTGCCTGTTGTGGGGTCGTAAGTCAGGTTTGCATTGCCGCTGATAGCCGCCGTGATCGCAGCGTTGATGTCTTCGTAGTCGTTTTGATTGGTTGTCAAATCAGAAAGAGAAATCACGACGCTGGCATCTTCTCCCACTCCTAGAGCACCGGCGAGTGTGATTGTGTATTGAGCCGAAGCCCCTTCGTCCGCAGTGGTAGACCCTGTAATCGCCCATTCCAAAGCCGCAGTCAAATCGTTGATGGTCGTCGTCACTGAATCTTCGGTTGGGTCGATCGTTACCGCAGCTCCAGTCGTCGAAGTGGCCGCAGTCAATCCAATTTCAAAGTTTTCTGGCCCTTCAGCAATCGCATCGGAATTTAGGCCTAAGTCGATGATTAAATCAGCCATCGTCGCCCCGTCCGAAGGAGCCGTATAGGTGAACGTTTGAGAGCTTGGGTCAAAACTTACATCTGGATTCGCCGCTGCCGCAGTCGTCGCCGCAGCAACAATCGAAGCGTAGTCGCTGCTGTTGGTGTCGACATCGTTGAAGCTCAAAATAACACTGATCGATTCGCCGACGCCCAATGCACCGTTCAATGCTACGACGTACTGGACACTGGTTCCTTCGTCTCCAGCAGCGGGGCCTGTGATTGACAAAGTCGCGCTGTCCCGAGGGCCGCCTTCGCCGATCGTATCGTTAATCGTCGTCGTTACACCGTCGGCAGCGCTTGAAACCGCAACGTTAATTCCCGTCGGACCTGCCGGATTACTCAAGTTGACTGTAAACGTCTCAATGCCTTCAATAATCGTATCGTCGATCAAATCAAGTTCGATCGTAAGCCCTGTCATCATGTCGCCATCATTGGTGGCAGTGAACGTCAATGTTGTTCCATTATACGTTAACGAGCCCGGTCCAGTGTACGCAGTGATCGCATCATTGACTGCAGAAACGAAATTGCCATAGTCGGTTGAGTTTGTATCAACGTTATTTAAAACCAAATCGACGGCAACTGATTCTCCAGCGCCAAACGATTCCGTTAGTTCGACTAGGTATTGAACCGTCGCCCCTTCATCGTCTGCATTGTCAACGCCGATTGACCACTCAGCGGCAACGGCATCGGGTGTGATCGTGGTGGTGACGGAGTCATTGGAGGAGATCGCAAGGAGGGCGCCAGTGGTGCTGGTCGCGTTGGTCAAACTGAGCGAATAGTCTTCGGAGCCCTCTAAGAACCCATCGGCGGTCGCTTCGATTTGAACGACCAAGTCACCCATCGGTCCAGTGCCATCGCTTGTGAACGAAAGCGTTGTGCCGTCCCAAGACAAAGATCCCGGTTGACCGCTGGCGTTGTATTCCGCAACCGCCGCTGTCGTTGCGGCATTGATCGCGGTCACATCTCCCGCCGTGGTGTCGATGTTAGTCAGAGATAAATCGACCTGAGCGACCTCGCCCGCTTGGAGCGTAGCGTCAATCGTAATCGTGTAGTCCGTTGTGTTTGCTTCGCCGACGGATGTCGCGCCCGCGATCGACCAGCTTGCTTCGTCGAGCGAAGTACCAGCGGCGTCGACGGTGTCTTGGACCTGCGTGTCAACAGAGTTGTTTGCAGTGTCGACGTTGGCGGTGACTCCTGACGTACTAGCGGCGTTTGAGATCGAGACGTTATACTGTTCGACGCCTTCGACAACAGCATCGTTAATTGCCATCAAGTCGATGTTCAACGGCGACATTTGCCCTGTGCCGTCACTAGTAAATGTCAACGTCGTGCCATCCCAAACCACGTCTCCCGAGCCCGCATAATTGGCAACAGCGTTGGCGACCGCAGCGTCAAAGGAAGCATAATCGGCGGGCGTAGTGGTATTGTCAGAGATCGTTAAGTCGATCGAAATGTTCTCACCAGCTTGCAGAGTACCCGAGAGGCTTAGTTCGTAGCTCGCGTCGGCCCCTTCGTTGACGCTCGTGTCGCCGGTCAACCGCCACGTTGCGACATCGTCGTCATTAATGGTTGCGGTATCGGAATTATTTGCCAAATCGATTGAGACTTGAGGATCGCCCGAAGTGATCGAAGTCAGTGTGATCGTAACGTCCTCTACCCCTTCGACAATCGCATCGTCAAGCACCGTCAAATCGATCGTGCCAGTAGTGACTCCGGCGGGCAAAGTGATTGTGCCTGACAGAGCCACGAAGTCCACACCACTCGTTGCAGATCCCGTTACCGAATAAGCGATCACGGTTGGCGACGCCGATGGGTTGCTTATCGTGACCATAAACTCACCATGGTCAGACGGCTCGCCCGCCAACGGGTCTGTGGCAACGATTGAAACCAAAGCTGAATCATCGTCAGTGATGGTGCCAACCGCAGTGTCCGTTGTGTTACCCGCCAAACCAGACACAACCGACGCGATCGACAACTGCAACGTTTCGGTGCTTTCGAGTGTCAGATCTTCGGTCGTCATCACACGAACTTGAATCGCAGTCGATCCTGCTGGAATAGTGACATCCGATCCGCCAACGGCTGCAATCCAAGTAACGCCGCCGTCGGTCGAGAATTCAAACTGGTTCGAGGCGTAGTCGGTTGCTGCCGTTGTAGTTGTATCGCTAGCCGCAAATTCCAGCACGATCGGTTGGCTCGAGGGGTTTGAAATCGTCACATCAAATACAAGCGGATCGCCTTCAACCGCTGTCGCATCATCGATAGTTACATCAGGGGCTGGATCATCGTCGAGGATAGTGCCCGTTCCAATCACCTGAATGTTGGTTGTCGTTCCTGCCGAGACATCGACAGTCAGCGTATAGGTTTCGGTCGGCTCATCAATCAAATCGTCAATGATC
This sequence comes from Mariniblastus sp., assembly GCA_023300235.1. Lineage (GTDB taxonomy): Bacteria > Planctomycetota > Planctomycetia > Pirellulales > Pirellulaceae > Mariniblastus. Next base: position 12,140 of record JALZWN010000066.1, on the reverse strand, counting down.
GGAACACGGACCTGCACGAACTGATCGCCAGCCGCAATCGTAGCCGTTGTGGCATCGACCCAATTAGCACCATCGAATACTTGTAAATTGCCAGCGCCAGCAGCCCCGTAGTCGATCCCCAAGCCCTCGGCGGTGACGTCGGCCAAAGTAAGAACTACATCGATGTCTTCAACGGAAAGGTTGGAGAGCTCAACGGTAAACACGGCAAAGGTGTCTGTTCCTTCGATTGAAGTCACGTTATTGACCGCAACCGAAGGGATGTCAGCGACGTCAGTGATTACTGTCGTCACTGTATCAGCCGTTGGATCCGCTGCGATGCCTTCAAATCCGCCGCCGGTCACGCTGGCGATCGTGATGACGATATCTTCGGAGCCTTCGAAAGTGGAATCATCGATCGTGGGTAAAGCAAACATGGCAGAGTCTGATCCGGATGGAATCACAACCGTCGCCACGCTGTTAAAGTCAGAACCATCAGCCGCCGTCCCCGTGTAAACAAGCGTTACGGTGACGTCAGACGCCGCAATAACCAACACACCGCCAGTATCTGCGAGTTGCAGTGTGTAGTTGGTTGTCGTCGCACCTTCAACGACCGACGGTGGGCCGATCAACGAGACAAAAACCGTTTCCGGGTCGATCGTATCATCTAAAATCGTGCCCAATCCCGTATCCGAAGGGTTGCACGTCGTGCCGCTGGTTGTCGTGACGGTTACTTCAAACGTCTCCGCTCCTTCAGCAAACACATCCTCGGAAATCGGTGTTCGTAAGCGAATTGAGGTTTCGCCAACAGCAAACGAAGCTGAGGTCGCTGGCACCCAATCAGTTCCATCAAACACTTCCAGTTCATTGACGCCAATGATTCCAAAATCAACCGCATCGCCGGTCGCCGTGATGCCAACTGCGGAGATTCCAAATTCAATGATCTCAAAAGTCGGGTTGTTTAGTTCTACTGTGAACTCCGCAAACCCCTCGACTCCCTCGGTCACAATCACGTTATTAACAGAAATCTTTGGAACATCATCATCAATGATGTCGGTAACGACTTCGAAAGCGACAGGGTCGACGAGCAGATTTTCCAGTGATCCGCCCGTGACTGAATTTATCGTGACCGTGAAATTCTCAAGCGGTTCTCCGAGGTTATCGTCGATCGTAGGAATGCTGAATGACGTAGTCGTCGACCCCGCAGGGATCGTCACGGACGCAACGCCCGTGAAGTCCGTGCCATTTGTGGCCGTTCCAGAGTAAGTGTACGTAACGGTGACGGCGGTAAGCGGTGTGTTCGTCAGCGACAAGTTGTAGTTAGCGACATTGCCTTCAGTGACACTCGCGTCACCTGTGATACTTACCAAAGTTGGATCGTTGTCATCCAAAATCGTACCAGTGCCGGTCACGCTGGAATTCAAAGTCGTGCCGCTGACCCTCGTCGCGATTAATGAGAAAGTTTCGTTGTTGTCTGCGATCGCATCATCGATGATCGGAGTTCGGATTTGAACGGAAGTCGTTCCAGCTGCGATTGTGACGTCGCCAGTGACCGGTTGCCAAGTCACTCCGTCAAAGAACTCCAAGCCAGGGCCATAGTCCGCCGAGTTGGTGGCAGAGATGTCCGCAAGCGTAAGCGAAAGCTCCACATCTTCGACGCTTGGGTTAGATAAGCTGATCGTAAACACGGCATGCGTGTCAACGGTTTCAGTCGATACCACATTGTCGATGCTAATTTCGGGACGGTCGTCATCGGTCGCATTGGGGCCATTGCCATTGTCGAAAATCGTACCCACGCCCAAGCCATCAGAAATCGTACCGCCGTTGGCATTGGACAGATTCACGTCAAAACTATGCGGTCCTTCAAAAATATTGTCATCGGTGATTGCAACCGTGATCGTTTGCGTCTGCATGCCCGGCGCGAAGGTGACCGTGCCGCTGGCGGCAGTGAAGTCGACGCCACTAATCGCACTTCCACTGGCTGTCGCGTAATCGACCGATACCGACTCTACTGGCGATTGGTCCAGTGAAACCGTGAAGGTCAGCGTGCCATTGTCTTCGTCGACCGATACATCATCGATCGAAATCAAAGCGACATCATCATTGATAATGGTTCCAGTCCCAGTGTCACTGGCATTCGTCACCGTCCCGCTGATGACCGTCGCCGACAAAGTAAACGTTTCGTCCGGTTCAACGTCGCCGTCTTGAACCGAATCGATTCGTACCATCAACGAAGTTTGGCCGGCGGGAATAGTGATTTGTGTTCCCGCAGTTGCAGCAACCCAAGCCGTGCCGTCGAAGAATTCAAAATTTGTCGTTTCAAAATCCGTGTCGGCGGTTGCCGATCCAGTTGCTGTGGCAAGATCAAGCGTGATGCTTTCAAACGACGGCACGTCCAACGAGACCGTAAACACAACCGGACTGCCTTCGGTGGCCGATCCGTCACTAATCGAAACCGTCGGTGCTGGTGTGTTGTCGATGATCGTGGTGGTCACTTCATCCGCGGTCGCATCGACGGTAATTGTTTCGCCGGTGGTGCTTCCCGGGTTTGATAAACTAATTCTAAAATCTTCGTCGCCTTCATAGACTCCGTCTGGCGTCGTCGGCAGCACGATCGAAAGCGACGTCATTGCGCCGGTGCCATCGCTGGTGAACTCAAGCGTGGTGCCATCCCAAGTCAATGAACCGGGGCCCGAGTACGCTGCAACTGCGGCAGACACCGCGGCGTTGAGTGTGCCAAGGTCCGCTGCAGTGGTGTCGATGTCCGTCAACCCTAAATCAACCGACGCGGTTTCGCCATCACGAAGAGGATCCGAGAGTTCGATTACGAAAGTCGCATTGCTGCCATCGACAACAGTCGCCGGTCCCGAGATCGACCATTCCGCCGTTTCCGCATCACGGACGACGGAGATTGTGGTCGTCGCGATGTTACTGTCGGCATCACCATCGTTAGCGCGAACGTCGAATTCTCGATCACCCGTAGTTGGTAACGCCGAATCGTTTCGGTAATCCGTATTTAGCAAGACCACTCGGGCTTGCGCCAACGTCATTTCGACGCCATCGGTGCGAACGAATTCAAAAGTCGACGTCGCTGCGATAAAAGTTACGTCGTAATCGATAGAACCAATCCTGACCATGGTTGTTGAGTCAGTCGTGGCGTCAAGTTGAAAATCCGTTCCGTCGATTGTCAAGAATTCTTCGCCGGCATCGACGATCGTGCTGGGGTCGACGGAGACTTGGAGCAGCGCCAGTCGGGTATCGTCCGGGTCAGTAACCGAACCGGTAGCAGCAATCAGTCGGACAGAGGATCCGCCTTCGGTGAACGTGTCGGCGTGGTTTTCTCCAGTGGCAGTGCCGTTTAGGTCAACCAATGGTGGGTCATTGACCGGCGTGATCGTGATGTTGACTTGACCACTGTCGGTATCGGTGCCATCGGTGACATCGTAAGTGAAACTGCCGGCACTGCTGATGGTGAAATCGGTTGGTGCGTCATAAACGAGGCCAGTCAACTCTGCCATCGTCAGCGTGTCACCGTTGTTGATCTGCGTGACACCGTCGGCAAGGAACACGGTTCCCAGCGTTGGTAGTCCGGTCACTGTTGCCGTTAGAATATCGCCATCCACATCTGTTGGCGACGCAAGACCAAGTGGCGTGCCGACCGATTCCTCGTTGACCGTAATCGCATTGTCCGTGGCAACGGGTGGATCCTGAGTTGGGATCACACTGACGGTCATGGTGTTTGGCGAAGCTTGGAATAAAATTCCATCGCTGACACTAAAGTCAAAGGTCGCATAGTCGCTGCCGTTTTCGTCTGGATCAGGAACGAAAATTAACAAACCGTTGTTGACGTCGGAAATCGAAAGGACCTGGCCAACCGTTGCAGGGTTGCCGTTGATCAAAAGTTGTCCGGCGGTCGGGAAACTGTCGATTCGAATGGCGGTCAGCGCATCACTAGGATCCTGGTCGGCGAATGCAAAGTCGCTGGCCAGAAATGTATACGAAATGTCCTCGTCGGTCGTGACCGTGTTGTCCGCGGATGTCGGAGGGTCGGCGACCGGAACAACATTGATCAAAACCGTACTGAGCGCGAACCCGCCATTTCCGTCGCTGATCGTGTAGTTGACCGTGTCGGTGCCAAAGAAACCCGGGTTAGGCGTATAGTCGATCGTGCCATCAGCGTTGATCACAACGGTTCCGTTTGACGCTGTGGCAACCGTGACCGTTAGCACGTCGTTGTCGATATCGCTATCGTTAGCCAAAATGTTGATATTTGGCAGAGTGGTGTCTTCCGTTGTGCTGCCGCTGTCCGCATTGGCAACCGGCGGATCTTGGACATTCAGGACCGTTACCGTAACCGTCGCGGTACTGGTTCTTCCACTGGCATCCGCCAAAGTATAGGTGAACGAATCGGTGCCAAAGAAATTCGCATTCGGCGTGTAGTCAATCGTGCCATCTTGCAAAACCGTGATGCTGCCGTTGCTTGGCGGTGTGGTTGACTGGACGTTGAATGCACCCGTGGTCGGTAAGTCGTCGTTGTTGGTTATGTCGATGTTGATCGACGTCTCTTCGTTAGTCGTGACCGCATCATCCATCGCATCCAGCGGGCCAGTGACCGGTTCAGAAACGTCAATAAATGCAGTTGCGGAAGTTGTTCCGCCGTTTCCATCGCTGACTTCATAAACGAACGAATCGGTTCCTGAAAAACCAGTCGTTGGGGTATAGGTAAACGAACCGTCAGGGTTAAGTGTTACCGTGCCATTGGCCGGCAACGTCGTGACACCGATCGCTGTCAGTATATCGCCATCGACATCGCTGTCGTTGGTTAGTACTCCGTTGGTCGCGTTGACACTCAGCGTGGTGTTGCCAAGCACGGTATAGAAGTCATTAACCGCAACCGGCACATCGTTGACAGGTTTGACAACCACGTCAAAGGTCGTAGTGATCGAATCGGTGTCGGTAACGCCGCCGCCCACGTCTTGCCAAGCGACATCCGTCGTGATGGTGAACGTACCACTTTCGTCCGGATTGGCTCGGTAAGTCGTCGTGGTTGCGTCCCATGCGGTGATGTCAACAGACTGGTTGCCAGCCGATGATACGAACGTATTGGTGCCGTCGGTCAGCGTATGACCAATGGGAATGTTCGACAGCACTTGCGACGTCAGCGTCTCACTGCCGTCTTGGTCAACAAAAACGGGCGTAATATTAGTTGAGATCAAAATGTCGGTGTCTTCATCGCCACAAACATCCGGAGCCGCGCTGAAATCGATCGGATCGATGACAGCTTGAACGGTAACGGAAGAGACTTCAATTTCATCACCGATTCGCAGCGTGATGTTTTCAGGCATAGTGCTGGAAACATGCGTTGGCGGGGTGTAAGTAAGCCCCGCTTGGGCCTCTTCAATGGTCAACTGCCAATTACCTGTCGTCGGGTTAAGGCTTCCTTGGCTGAACGTCCCCCCAGCGGAAAAATCAACAATCTCAAAAGGTTCCGCACCGAACCACTCGATTTGTCCTCCCGCAAGATAGTCGCGAAACGATTGGGTTCCATCTCCACTACTGACAGCAAGCTCGAGGGTGTCACCTCCGTTGACCAAGTTAAACGTCGCAGTACCGGCAAACTCGTCATTAAAAGCAGGCAGTGAATTGTGATTGCTAATTGAGTTCGGATCATCAAAGAACGAAGTGCCGAACGGGGTTCCATCAAAACCAACCAAGTCAACAACGTTAGATGCACGAACGAAGTAGATCGACCCACTACTGGTTCCGTTGACCAAATCGATCACCGCAAACGCGGCTCCGAAGTTTTCATTGGTGTCGTTAGAAGTCCTGCCGTTAGCGGTTAAATTAAAAATTCCCAGCTGAGCGTTTTCTGGAATATCGAATGCCAAAGTCGAAGTTGGATTGCTAGGGTCTGAATCAAAAAGACCATACGCGGTTGACTCGCCGAGTTGTTCCGCCGAGGACCCTGCGTCTTGGCGTTCGTAATACTCGACCGTCACCAAGCTGTTGAACCCGTTCGCAAAGTTGTCGTTGCGATTGATGACTAGGTTGCCGCTAGCATCGATGTAAATTTGATTGTCGTTCAAAGTATCAGCGTTGGCCGTGATGTCGCCAACGACCGTTCCGGCGGTACTTAAAATCGTACCGACACCTGCGGACGAAACATCGTAGTTTTCGAAGCCATAGTTGATGACCCGCGCGTCCGTCTCACCTCGTTGAGCCGACACGACTCCCGAAGCCGTCAAAGTTGCTAGGTCGATGTAGACGCGGCTGTTGCCTTTGTATTCGACTTGCGCGTTTGTTCCAGTCGCAGCGTCAGCGATGTTGACCACTAAAAAATCGGCATTGGCTGGGATTGTGAGTGAAGCGTCTGATTGATCGCCGGATTCTAGAACCGCTGATGCGGTTTGGATGAAATCTGCACTACTGGTTGCATTGGTCAAAAATTCGACATGATATGCGGTCTGCAATTGATGATTTTCGGTAATCATCAAGACGCCATCAACGATCGTAAAATTCGGATTGATGTTGTCGTCAGCATCGCCGGTGATCGTGCCACCACCCGTCAGGATATCCGAACCTAACGGCGCGTTGTCCCAGCCAAACTGATCGCTGCGATTAGGCCCCTGATCGATCAAGTGGCCGATGTAGCCATTGGACGTTTCGGTGGCGAGATCGATACTGGTATAAAGGAACTGATAGTCATCGTTGAATTCATCGTTAGCGCCCGTTCCGATATCACGAGTAGAATAACCCGTGATCTTGATGCCGGTGGTGCCCGCCGGAATAAAAAAGTCCGTTGACGTCGTGCCAGCCAAACTGTCCCGGAATCCAGTTTCGGTCGCGATGATGTCACGTAACGGGCCACCTTCGGTCAAGGAAGGAGAAAGCTCAAGCCCCAAATCGATCGGAGTGTCTTCGAGCCCCGTGGCGGTTGGGGAGAGCGAAAAGTTGTCTTGTACGACTTCCGTGGCCAATCCAAAAAAGTCGCCTGCGTTCAAATCAACTTGATGGAAATATACCAACCCATTGACGGCGTCATACCCACTGGCAACCAACGTGGTTGTGTTAGGGCCGTCGGCAAGATCCGGTTGATCCGAAACAATCAGACCGAACTCCGAAGCGATGGTCGCGTTGATGCCAGCGACCCCACTGACGTCAAACACGAACGTCGACCGCCCAACATCGCCCGTCTCATTAAACTGCCACACCCGCTCAAGCATCTGGCCGACACGCGTTGGCGTGTTCAGTACCGTGACCACTGCTGGGCTGCCGTTGTTCGTCGCCACCGAGACCGTGCCCGCGCCAGAAAATTCTGCGTCCTCCACCGACACGATTCCGTCGGTGGCTTCTACCGCAAGTGTGCCTTGCCAATTCTCCGCTGACAACGCAAGTGTCTCGACCTGCCCGCTGGTAAACTCAAGCTGCCAGTTAGCGTTCTGGCTTCCACCGCCTGTTAAGTCGGTGGAAGCCGCAACGTCGGCACCCGTTGTCAGACTGACAATCTCAAGCAACTCTTGGCCATTTTGATTGCCAGCCAAATCACAGCCATAAAACAAAATGTCCGCGCCACCACTCAAAGAATCAGCCCAGCTCGCAAGATCGTCTTGGTGCTGGCTTACATTGTCCAAGCTCAAAGAGGTTGACCCCAGTTCGACGCTGCCCGCTTCACCGTGAGTCAAAATGTGGATCGCTGCAAACTCACTATCACTCGCCGACAAACGCTCGGTGATTTGGCTGATGCCATTTCTCTCCGCGTCTAGAAAATAGACTTCAAACGTTGTTGCTGATTTGGATTGAACCAACGAGTTAAGCAGGTCTTGGCCGTCTTGGAGCGCCGAGTCGATGATGATCAATTCGACTTGTGATTGAGGTTCGGGCTGAGTCTGATCGAGGCTCTGAGATTGCGCAGGGATCCCCTCAGGCTGAGTTAACTCTGGAGCGATAAACACTCCGTCGGGTACTCCGTCAAACAGAACTCGTTCTTCAAGTTGCTCGAAGAAGGAAGATTTGAAGTTTCGATTGGCCATGACAAGCAAACGGATGTGGGATAAGTGTTTGATGAGGGAGCAAGAGGAGGCACTTCACTTGATCGAACTTAAGTTAGGATGGAAGTGAATTTACTCTTTCTTCCATTTGTAACGGTTTTTTACTAAGTTGCCTAAGCCGTATATAAATATCACACTGTTAGGATTCTGCTGATTGTGAGGCGCAAATGCTAGCGGCAGTGTTAGGCGCATACCAATACCAATTAGTCGGTTATCGGCCGGAACGACTAAGCTGACGATGTCTCCGACTTTTCATTCAATGGCGAGTTTACGGCGATGCCGGGTGAATGTTTCAGCCATTCAAGAACGAGCGGCTCTTCCGGTAATTTAGTGGCAAGATCTCGTATGGTGAGATTTACGAATGCTGCCCGCCCCGGATGGGGCCGTCCAAGGTAGCTCGGGGTGGAAACGGTGGAAGCCCCGAGTACTGGAGGCAACAACTCACACGCCCCGGATGGGACCGACGTCGGCCCACTGTAGACTTGGTATCAAGCCAAGGTCTGCCCCATCCGTGGCGTAGGTCATTTGATTGACCGTTGCTCGGGGCTCCCACCCCGAGCCAACGAAGTCGACCCCATCCGGGGGGGGAAACAACCACTTAATTCTGGGAAGAATCATAAAAAAGAACTCGTGTTGCCAAAGAGGCGGTGTCCGCGGCGTGGCGAACCAAAAGATGTCACCGAAGTGAGTGACGTTGCAAACCAAACGATGCTCCAGCGACGAAGCCGCGGCCTTGCGTAAAAACCATGTTGTCGGTCACTGCGGCGGGTGGCGGTTCGACCAATATCCGGGCCGCTGTCGTTCATGTGCAATGGCAATGATTTCAATTCGCGTTTCGGAAACCCGATAGACAACGAAATAGGGAAAGCGCTTCAATAAATAGCGTTTGGTGCCGTGGATATATTCCGGCCAAGTGTTCGGGCTGCGAGCAATCACAGCACGGGATCGTTCCAGTTCGGCCTGGAAATCTTCCGCAAGAGTTTGCGACACATCGAAGTAGTGGTCGTGAATCGAGAACGCCTCCGCACTGGCGTCTGGATGGAACCAGAGCGGAAGTTTAGCCATTACGGCGTTCTCGCATTTTAGTCATTACCGCGTCCCATGTCTCAAGTTCGACAGAGCCTTCGTCGATGGTGCGGATTCGCCTAGCAATTTCCGCGGCCCATTTTGCGTCTGCATCGGGCGCAGGTGCATCGTCCAAGCTACGGATTAGGGACGCGGCCAATCCAGCCCGATCAGATTCAGGTAACGTTAACGCAATATCGAGAATTTGTTTAGGTTGAGTATCCATAGATCCATTATACCAGCGACTTTGACAAGAGACAAACTTGTGTCCGACAACGGAAGGTTTTTACGACACCGCTTCTCACCGAAGTCAAAAAGCGTCGCAACAGCAATCAGTTTACCAAAAAGAAACCACGTTGCCAAAGAGGCGGTGTCCGCGGCGCTGCAAACCAAAACACGTCACCGAAGCGATCGACGTGGCAAACCAAACGATGCTCCAATGACGAAGCCGCGGCCTTGCGTAAAAACCATGTTGTACGCCCGGCTGCTGCTGTTAACGGCTTGCGAAATCTGAGCGACATGGCGGCGCAAGTTCACCGCCCCAGAGTGTAGGTGGGGTTTGCGAACCGTCGTTGGTAACGAATGTAGACAGGCGGCAGCACCACGATTCCGCAACCAACTGTGTGGATTCGTCGGTTGTCGGTTCAGGGCACCCGACCGAAAGACCAAGGATAAGTGTGCCATCGGCGTTAAAGGCCAAAACCGCGTGACGCGGATCATCCGAGGATGTAGATCGCCAATAAAAGGTGTATTCAGTTTGCGGATTGCCAGCGAGGTGTGCGAAAATTCCGTCGAGTGCAGTGTCAGAGGAAAGCCCAAGAGCCTCTGTCGGATCAGATGCGGCGAACGAAGGCTCGCGTTCCGCCAAGAACGAATCAAGGAAACGCATAGCAATCAGAGCAGATCGAACTGGCGATAAAACGTAGCAGTCGATCATTGGTCTAGGTCGCATAACATGGTTATATACGACAGTCTGTCCGATAAACTGTCTGGAGGGTTAGTTTTAGCAGGGCGTTGAGTCGTTTGTCAAGTTTTTGAATGGCTGTGAGTCACTGCAAGGTGTGGGGGATCCCGAACTCTGGTGAGTCCGGCTACGCCATGCAGGAACAAAAAAACACCGCAGGGCCCAGGCCTGCGGTGTCGGTCAGTCAGATTCAATGGTGGTGATGGCGAGCGGCGAAGGGGGCTTCAAGCGAAGAAGCTGGTCCTGCCGGGCTCGCGAGCACCGAGGCTCGTGCCTACTTTAGGCTTTAGGCTTGTGCTCTTTGGCTTTCTTTTCGATGTCTTCGAGCACTTCAGAGATGTCTTCCACATATCCGCCAGCAGCCAAAATCTTCATCCGGATCTCTTCGCAGACCTCCGGGTTTTCGATCAAGAAGTTTCGAGCCTTCTCTTTTCCTTGGCCGAGGTGCGTGCCACCGTACTTAAACCATGATCCGGCTTGCTGCACAATACTGTGGGCTTTACCAAGATCCAGCACGTCGCCTTCGTAGCTGATGCCGTTGGTGTGCATCATGTCAAATTCAGCGATGCGGAACGGAGGAGCGACTTTGTTTTTGACGATCTTGGCTTTGACGCGTTGACCGACTTGGATGTCCCCGTCTTTCAGAGCACCAATACGGCGGACGTCGATTCGAACCGAGCAGTAAAACTTGAGGGCTCGACCACCAGGAGTGGTTTCCGGGCTGCCGAACATCACGCCGATCTTCTCACGAATCTGGTTGATGAAGATCGTGCAGGTTTTGCTACGAGCAATCGCACCGGTCAGCTTACGCATCGATTGGCTCATCAAGCGAGCTTGCAGGCCAACGTGCGAGTCGCCGATTTCGCCTTCGAGTTCTTTCCTGGGAACCAGGGCGGCGACCGAGTCGACCACGATCACGTCGACCGAGTTTGACTTGACCAGCATCTCGACAATCTGCATCGCCTCTTCACCGCTACTGGGTTGTGAAACGAGTAGCGTGTCCAAAGAGACGCCCAGTTTTTTGGCCCAAGTTGGGTCAAAGGCGTGTTCGGCATCGACGATCGCAGCGATGCCGCCCTTCTTTTGGGCTTCGGCGATGGTGTGGAGTGCGAGGGTTGTTTTACCGCTGGATTCTGGGCCGTAGATTTCGATGATCCGCCCGGCTGGAAGGCCGCTGCCGCCGAGTGCCATGTCCAGCGACAGGCTGCCGGTGGAGATGCCGCGGATGGTCTGGTTGCTGTCGTTGCCCAGAGCCATGATGGAGCCGCTACCGAATTGGGCTTCGATTTGTTGGACGGCGGTTTTGAGGTTTTCGTTTTCCGCCAGCATCTGGTCGACCGGGGCGACGTCTGCTTTTTTCTTGGCGACTGCACTTGGACGTTTGGCTGCTTTGCCGGTTGTTTTCGTTTTTGCCATGACGGGGTTCTCTTGTTTAGTTGAAGTTTTAGGTTGAGCTACGCCATTTCGAGTTTTGGTTGCAGTTGCCATTTGATAGTTCCCTTTAAGTACAAGTTTCTGACTGACAGGACTATCATTGGCTTGGGGTTTGACACGTTAGGTCCGTCGGCTCCTGTTTTTTTCTTTTCAGCTGGGTTTCTAGCTGAAAACAGGCGTTTTTAAAGGATCAACGGCGAAAACTCTTCGGCTGTGGACGTTTATACACTATCGGTTCTTTCGGATGCAAGCATTGGGAGGTGTTTTTTTAGAAATGTTTGGCCGTGGGGCGGTTAGTTGGAAAAAAACAAAGGATTTAGAGAGTGTTTTTCCTTGGGCAAGAGGGGTTTCGTTGCTGGGTGTGGGGGAGCGGTGGGGTTTGAGGCTGTTATGGACTCGCTGGGGGAGCCAGGGCTAGGAGTATTCGGGGAAAGTTAGAACCGCGAATGAACGCAAATAAACGCGAATGGAATAAACGCGAATGGGTTAGTGCTGAGATTCGTGTTCATTCGTGGTTGATTGTTTTTGTCTGGTAGTCAGCGATGCTGAAAAAATGTGGAGATGGGCTTCCAGCCTTACACGCTGCCCCCCCCCCATGCAAATGACAGGCTAGTGGTCTGTCAAAGATAAAGATTAGGATCGAAACATGTAGC
>JALZWN010000065.1 GCA_023300235.1 Mariniblastus sp. | reverse complement strand
GTATGAATTGAGCCGTTTGGGCTGTCGCTCAAACGGCTCGAAAATTCAAAATCTCAGCGTGTTTTTTCAGCGGAAGACGACGGATATGGTAGTCCATGTCGACCATGAATTACGATTACTACTCAGTAAGGATAGTAATGAAGCTCTCTTCGGCTAACCTTCGAAAGGCTTCAATTAGCTCTTCTGCGTCTGCGGCATGGAAGTGTTGGCCGCCACCAATCCTGGCAACCTCTGCCATCTCTTCTTGGTCGCCGATTGCAAAGGTAACCGTGTGTACAACAACTTGTGGGTTGTCTCTGACGATTTCTGTAACGGTATCAACAGGGCTAGGATCGATGCGGTTGATACCATCTGACATGATGACGATGGTTGGAATGGCCGACGCGCGTTGGCTATCAACCAGTAGGCTTTCAATGCCAGCTTGCAGGCCAAGCCCAATCGCTGTTGATCCATTTTGCCTTAAGGTTGGAGCAATTTGACGAGCCGAGTTGATGTTGAAGGTGAGTGCCAAGTCTTCGGACGATCGAGTTGCAAACGAGTTCATCGATATTTGTTCGTCGCCCCGCGAGTTCTCAAGTTCATCAAAGAACGAATTAAGACCATCTTCTAACGCGGTCCAACGAGAGTTTGGCGGAGCTTGCCGGTTAGTGACCCAGTCAGTATTAAATCTTTGAGCGTATAAAAGCAGATCTCCTTGCAATTGTGCGAGCACGCTTGGACGGAAAAAGCGTCTGGAGAGTCGTGTACCGCGAAATGGCTCGTCGTCGATAAGGAAGCCAGAAACGGCAGTTTCGTAGTCGGCGTTGCTGATGCCATTGGCTGGATTTTGGCTTAAAGCTGTGATGGTGTCAAAGAGAAAGTCTTCATCTACAAATTTTGCCATCGAAGCTGATCGATCTAGAACCAATGCAATGTCTCGATCAACTTGAGATGCCACTGAATTTACAGTGTACTCAAATTCTGGCACGTCTTCAGTTACTCTCATTAGCACGTTATGCGTCACATTTGCTGTGACGCGGACGGCGGACGTGAGTGGGCCGCCATTATCCGGCGTAAATACGAAGCGTCCTAGTCCTTGTCGAGTCGAGACGCCAAATTCGATGTCGGCGTCGGAGAGTTGAACTGGTTGACCTTGAACTGGATTTAGGCTCGCGGCCAATCTCGCTGCGGCGCGAGATTCATCAAAGTCGTTGGTCAATGTCCAGTTCCGGCCACCGGCTCGGGCTGCGGCATCGGCCGCAACTTTCAACTGAGTTCTTGCCAACTGAGCTTGAGAAAGGTTGATCGCAATCCCACACAGTAAGATTAAAACTGGCAGGATTACTGCTAACAGTACCAGTACGGCACCTTGCCGTGGGGCTTGTTTGTTTTTGAGTTTTTTATTCAATTTATTCTCGTTATTGAGGGCGATTGGTGCGGGTTGCCGAAGTTCGAATCAGGTCTGAATCGAAGAACAGCCGTGTTAGAAAAGTCATTTGAGAAAGTGGTACGGTGACTTCAGCGACCACGTCCGTTGTTGTATCTTGGATTTCACCTTGTTCAGAGCCATTTTCAAGGGCTGTGATGTCGATCGTGAATTCGTCGATTCCAATGATCGCAAGTTCGCGGGCCGCGAAATCTTGTGCTTCTGCTTTGGTGGCTCCTAGCACAGATAAGTGCCGAACCGTTTTTGTAGCGGTGATTTCGACAAAAGATATCGAAACAAAAAAGCGTGAAAAATCGATGCAGGCAAAAAGACACAGAAGGAAAACTGGGAGCACCAAAGCGAATTCGACTGCCGTGGCTCCCTTCCTGTTTTTGTGTTTACTTCTACTGTGTTTGCGGAATCGCATGGTTGGCCTCGTTTGTTTATGGCTGATTTGGGTGGGGGATCAAGCTGCTGAATGTGCTGACAATGGTAATGGCATTGTTCTAACGCAACGCTTGCTTCTAACGTTCTTTGAGCATCGTTACTTCGACAGTAACGTCATCGTTTTGGAATAGCCCGACGATAGAAAATGGCAGGCGAGCTCGACGATTCTCAGAGGCGCTGACGGTGACTGAAACCGCAACGGGACTCATTGGAGTTAACTCTTGGTGTCCAGGAGTTACGGAAACTACATCGTTAATGTTGTTAAACTGTAGACCGCGTTCGACCATGTAGTCATCGACTGCTCGGTGAATTTGTACAATCGAGTCCTCGGGACCTACCGCGATTCGTGCACCTTCTTGAGCAGCAAGAACGAGTTTTTGCCGCAAGAACAGTCCGTCGCAGATGTCCAATGTGGCTGATGTTAGGAGTAAGAGCAAAGGGAGCGTGAGGGCAACTTCCGTGGCAGCGATGCCAGCTCTTCTGTTTTTTCTTTTAAAACGTTTGTGACGCATTTCAAATCCATCGTAAGGGAGTGTGAGTACAACTTTACGCCATAGAATTGCCCTAGGCGGCGTATTTTCGATTAACTTTCGACGAATGTTGGTTACCTAAGCGTTACAACCGTTACGTAATTCGGCCAGGAAAGGAGAGACGAATTCAGGGCAAGCCGGTTAGATCGATCACGCAGATAGCCGTGGCTCTAAGGAGCGGGGCAATGCGATGAAGAGTAAGGCGCAGAGTAGGGCGCAGAAAAAGCGAATCAGTTTTAAAACTAGAGGGCCCCGATGAACGGTAGCCCGACGCGCTAGGGTTTGTTGATTTAAGATGCTGCAGCGAAGCTAACAAAATGTGGTGATGGTGGTCCCAGCCTGTTTGCGTGCATAGCAGGCTGGAAGCACCATTACCACAGGTTCCTCGTTAACACGGCAGGCTAATGCCATGGCCCCAAATCTAGGAACTGATTCGTCCTGCGGCACGGGGAGACGAGCCAATCAGTGTTCAGCGTGATTGGGCAGGCGTCTTGAGGATCGTTTCGTCAGCCTAGGCCCAGAGCTAGCTATTTGTTTTGGGTGCCTAGGATTTCATCAAGTATGTCAGAGAATTGTTGGCTGGTGAAATCCATTTTGCCCGAAGCGGTCGCGCAAAGTTGCATTTCCATTTCAGCCAAATGCCCGTCCACGGCCATCAAGCGAATCATTTCTTTTAACAACATGATTCGGTTTTCATGCGATTCGGGAATGTTTACTTCAAGCGTGCCTTCGGTCAGTCCGGCCAAAGCGGTGTCGAATTCTGTCGTTGGAATGTCCCATTGGTCTGCCCTTTCAACCAAGAAACGAATTTCTTCGTCGGTGAACTTGTTGTCGGCGGCAGCTAGGTTGACCAAGCTGTGGAAGATTGAAAGTTTGTCCATCGAAATTTCCATTAGGTGTAGTTCGTTAGTAATGTTTGTAACGTGTCTGAAGGAGAATTGCGAGAGTGCCGCGGGGATGGACGCTGCGATGTGAAGCACTACAGGCTGTGTTTGTGCGGTGCTTAAAACTTCTACGCTCGCTGGTGAATCGTTAAACTCGCCGGATAAAATCGGCCGCGTAGCTCCGGACCTCTTTGCCGTTGAGTACGTGAACCATTCGGAGTTGTTGGACGGTTTCGTCACTGAAACGAGATAGCGGCAAGTGAATTAGCTTCTTCTTGAATTTTTTCGCGATCTGTTTCCAAGCGTAGCCCGGTGCTTTGGGGCTTAGCAATGCAATGTGAGGCGACTGAGCATGTAAGCATGCTGCACCGATTAGTTGTTCTTCCAACGTGGTTGCGAACTCTAGCCGTGGGTCTTGCCAAATATCAGCAATCGCAACTGGCGGATAAAGAAACATCGCGCCGCCGTAGTTGGCCAAACAGATTCCAGGTCCAACGGGTTGCTGAGTAAAGTCAGTGGCAAAAAATGCTAACGTTGATTCGTTCTGATGCTCTGCAAACCAAGTCGTCCGCCAAGCATAATCACGCGGATCGGCGGGCGAATCAAACAACATCACCGCACAGTCCAAACGTCCTCGATTGGGCGGAAGGACTTTCACATAGATCTCGCCGTCGTACCAATGGCGAACGGTGTCGCGGATGTCGATGCCGTCTTTGATGCTGGTGGTGAATTTCTCCGTGCGAGCTAAGTCCGCCCCGAGTACTTCTTGGGCTCGATCAAAAACGGTTTGACGAAAGTTCTCGATCGTTTGGTCTTCCGCGGGCCAGCTGCATTGCGAGTAAGGATTCCAGCGCTGTTGCCAGTCGAGTTTTTGGTTTTCGTCGGGTTTTGGGATCAGCTTGATTTCGGACATTACCGTCGGTGGACCCGGCAAGCGGTTGTTGATGTCAAATATCGATCCGTCGGGAAACGCGGCTTGATCGATCGACATACCAATCTCGGGCAAGTCGAGCGATCCGGTTGCCGGGTATTTTTTAGCAGACTCTAAAACTGCAAGTGCGTACCCGTCGCCGGCGACTTGTTGAGCTGCGGTGACGATGGTGGTCAGCTGCGGGGAAAATCGGTGGTCGATCAACGTCAAGTTTCGAACGTACTTCAAACATTGTTTCAGCAAACTTGGTGTGATTTTCCGGGCTCGTTTTTTATATTCGGTCAAATAATGATCGCGGGCATCCAGCAGGAGTTCTTTAACGCCGTCGATCGAAAGGTTCGCGTCGTCTTCCAAAGTCGCCCGAGCTTGCTCATACAGGCCCGTGATCAGCGGGA
>JALZWN010000064.1 GCA_023300235.1 Mariniblastus sp. | reverse complement strand
GATCGAAACATGTAGCCGGACTCGCCAGAGTTCGGTTTCCTCTGAATCAAACTGAATTCTGGCGAATCCAGCTACCCTAAAGTTCAACATTGACAGACCGCTAGGTTACTTCTTGCCTTTGAAGCCCAACGTCAGTTGCGGGTCTTCTTCGTTTTGTGCGCCGGGGTTGAGTTCGCGGTACAGAAGGCTCGGCTGGATGCCAACGTTGTTTTGGTACTTGCCGCTGCTGTACTCTTTGATCTCACCGGCGACTTGGTGATAAAAGATTTGGCAGATCTCGATGCCGGGGTAGATTCGGATTGGCTGGACGGCAAACATCTCCAACGTCCAAAATCCCGCAAAACCGACATCACCAAAGCCAGCGGTCACGTGAACAAACAAACCCAGACGACCGATCGAAGAGCGGCCTTCGATCATCGGGACGAGGTTATGGGTTTCGGTGCGTTCGACGGTTCGGCCAAGGTATAACCGGTTGGGTTCCAAAACCAATCCAGACTCGGGAATCTTCATGTGCCGAGTGCGGTTGTTTTTTTTCATGTCCAGCACAACTTCTTCGTAGGTCATGACGTCTTCGTGGAGCGTCAGGTTGTAGCTGTTGGGGTTGATGTTCTCTGAGCGATAAGGATCGATTTGGATGTCGCCGCCAAGTCGTTGTTCGATTTCGAGTCCAGACAGAATCATGTTTCGCTTTCTAAGGCAAACGATTGAATTGAAAAGGCAGGTGGCTGCGGAGCTGGAGGTAAATGCTGGCGTTTGATTGGTAACGCTGGCGTTTGGTTGGTAACGCTGGCGTTTGGGTGATAACGTACCGGTGGGTGTTTTTGCTCAGCGAAACAACCTTTTGGCATCGCCGTATATCAGTAGCCCAGAATTGTGTGAGCCGGGCGTTTAAGTGTCAAGTATCGGTCCGGTCAGGTGTCGTTCGAAAAGCTTTGTCCGGCTCGATGAACGGCCGGGCATTGGCTGCGGCATTTAAACTGCTGATTTCAATTGTCGTCAGATAATCTTCAAAAAACGAACCGATCGCGGGAATAACGGGATTGGCAGCCAGTTTTTCTGGGGCTCACAATCGCCGAACGAGCTTTTTTCACGCCTTGGGGCCTTGAGGGGGCTAGGGGCTTTCGGCTGGAAGTTCGCCCGGAAAAGGGCATCGGCGGCGTTGGCCGAGCCCCATAAATCGCCAAATGCTTAACATCGGTTAACTCCGGGGTATAATTCGGGAACTTCCCATACTTCGTCGACGATGGGGGTATGTTCCCGGCGTCATGCGCCCGATTCAATTTTGTTACGCAGCAGATCGAGATCCCAATGAGCCAAAACCCATACCAAACTCCCGCCGACTACGGTCAAATCGCTTCGATGGCCCAAGAGGACGCACGTGCGTCGTTCATTCGCAAAACGTATTTGCATTTGCTTGGCGCGGTTTTGGTTTGCATCGCCATCGATGCGATCATCCTGACTTTGTTTGATGCTCAGTTGCGACACATCGTGCCCATGGTTACGGGTGGGTTTAATTGGCTGATCGTTCTAGGTGCTTTTATGGGCGTCAGCTATATCGCGGATCGTTGGGCACATAGCAACGTGTCGCAATCGCAGCAGTACCTTGGTCTGGGGCTGTATATTCTGGCCGAAGCCCTCATCTTGATTCCACTGCTATACATGGCAGAGCATTTTGGCCCGAGAGGCGTGATTCAATCGGCTGGCTTGGTCACGGCGGTTGTGTTTACTGGCTTGACGCTGACGGTGTTCTTTACCAAGGCTGATTTTTCGTTCTTGCGTTGGGCGTTGGTTGCTGGATCGGTTATCGCGTTGGGGCTGATTGTGGTTGCTGTGATCTTTCCGCAGCACTTGCATCTTGGCTTTTGGTTTTCCGCGGCCA
Organism: Mariniblastus sp.; assembly: GCA_023300235.1. Taxonomy (GTDB): domain Bacteria; phylum Planctomycetota; class Planctomycetia; order Pirellulales; family Pirellulaceae; genus Mariniblastus. Next base: position 7,859 of record JALZWN010000064.1, on the reverse strand, counting down.
TGATCGTGTTGGCGATTGGAATCATTTTGTACAACACCTCGAACGTGCTGCATCGCTATAACACTCATCAGCACGTTGCCGCTTCGCTGTCGCTGTTTGCTTCGGTGGCGTTGCTGTTCTGGTACGTGTTGCAGATTTTCATGTCGATGGATGATTAATGTTTGGTGGCGATGCGATTGTGGATTTTTGAGCCGTTTGACCTGGTTGGCCTATCGCCGGCTATCGTCCAGCGGCTCAATTCAATTTTCGGATGCAGCGCCGTCGAGATTGTCTTGGCGTTGCATGCATCCAAGGTTAATTTTTCAAGTAGCTAAATAATCTTGAAAATGCAGCATACAAGATCAGCCCAAACAAACTGCTAATGGCGCCAGCAATCGATCCAACGACAAATGATGATCCCGCTGAACGCCATCCGTCGGCGATTAAAAAGCTGACGGATGGTTCAACGTATGGGTGAAAATAATATTTGGCAGATAGAAATATCCCCCCAACGAAAGTCGAAGTAGCGCAAACCAAGAGCGCGGATTTAGCATGCGATGCTCCCGTCTGGCAACGTGCGGCCAAACCAACAAAGGTGCCCAGCAGAACGCATGAGAGGAAGAACCCCCAGTCAAGCCAGCGAGTGCCAACAACCGCTAGGATGGCGATCAACAAGGTTAGCGTGAGCAGCCAGCGAATATTGAATTTCAAGTGTTGGCCTCGCCAAAAACGGCTCGCCCGATCGGCGTGAAAATCTATGTGCTATGGAAATGCCTGGCTTTAGGCATTGGCGATTGCTCGCAACTTTATTTGGGGATCAGGAACCCAAAGTGATGTTCGAAGTGGCGGATCTGAAGGGCTGAAGTCGATTCTTTGTCCATCACCCCGAAGAAAGGTGAATCTGCGATTTCACCCTCAAATGCGTTAAACCGTTGCACTGTCTCGCGCAGTCGGCTCAACGCCGCTTCATCCGAGCCGCTATCAGCCGCTGGGATCGTGTCGGGAGTGGTCGGCACGCCCGGCGGAAAACCATTGGCCAAAATGTTTTGCAATATCGCTCTGCCCTCTTTGGCTGCTTCGGGGTCCGACGTAGCGTCCGCTGGAAGGTCCATTTTTGGGAAGCCGTCCATCGGATAAGAAAGCCATTTTTCGAGGTGCCCGCAAACTTGAACGAGGTTCCAGTTGCCGGCTTTTTCGTAGCCAGAGTTAAGCAATTGTTCGGCGCTAAGAATGGCCGAATTCAACGAGTCAAAGGATAATTTTCGTGGCTCAGGCATCGCGATTCATGTCCAGTGAAGGGGGGGCAAAAAAGACCGGGGGCAATAGAGACCGCAATTTTAAGCCAAAGGTTAGGTCAACCGAACCCCTGCCCCAACCAGGGCGAATCAGTTTTTGAATCTGGGGGGGATGGTAGACCGCGGCGTCAGCAATCAATCCGTGGAAATTCTTGCTAACGCGTGGGGGGGGCCATTTATCGGGACTTCCTAATTTATAAAATTGATTCGCCCTGCTACGCAAACCAATCGTATCCCAACTGCCAGCGAATTTGAATCAAATCGTCAGCTCATCTAATTCAGTTAACACACAATTGTTTTGGGTCCATTCGAGATACGGTTTTTCGATCAGAAATTTCGTTGTCTGATCCGCATCCATTGGGCGAGTAAACAAGAAGCCTTGGATGTAGTGGCAACCCAGTCCTGTCACAACACGTAATTGCTCAACCGTCTCGACGCCTTCGACGACGACTTTCAGATTCAATGCTTCGGCCATCGCAACGATCGAGCGAATCAGTTCTTTGCTCTCCGGTCCCGCATCTAGGTCTCTCACGAAACTGCGGTCGATTTTGATACCTTGGATCGGGTATTTTGCAAGGTAGCTAAGCGATGAATAGCCTGTGCCGAAGTCGTCCACGAAAATGCTGAATCCCAGTTCCTGCATTTTGTTTAGATTTTTCATCACCACCCCAGTATCTTCGAGCAAGTAACTCTCGGTGATTTCCAAAATAACATCACTAGGGCGAATCGATGAGGCAGTGATCGTGTTAATCAGGAAGGGGACGATATCAGTTCTTTGTAGTTGGCCACTGGAAAGGTTCACGTTGAACTTTTGGTCAGGACCAGTGATGCCGGCGACCTGCCATTCGCGAAACTTCTCGCATGTCTTTTGAAATACTATTCGGTCGATTTCAATCACCAGCCCTAATTCTTCGGCGAGCGGGATGAACTTGCCAGGTGAGATGATGCCTTTTTCGGGATGGATCCATCGCACCAGTGATTCGATGGAATAAATAGTGGAGCCTTGCGTGTCGACGATTGGCTCAAATTTGACACGGAACTGTTTTTCACGCACGGCGATTTCCAATTCCGTTTCCAACACAATTCTCTCAAGGTGTTCGACACGCATCGTTTCGTCAAAGAGTTGATAGCAATCGCCTTTCGCTTTGGCGCGATACATGGCGATGTCCGCATCACGAACAATCTCATCGGAGTTCGTATAGGTTGCATCCGCGATGACGACACCAACACTTGCCGCGATCGAGATCTCATTGTCAAGAACGCAAATAGGCTGGGCGAATGCATCACAAATTCGTTTGGCAAAACTGAGTGCGTTGGCCTCTTCAAGCTGGCCGACAACCAACACGAATTCATCTCCACCCAAGCGAGCAAGGCACGACGTGTCTCTGGATGCGAGCACTGACAATCGGTGGGTTATTTTAACAAGCATCTTGTCGCCGACCAAATGCCCGAACGAATCATTGACCTGTTTGAAGCGATCGAAGTCGATAAAGAAAACGCAAAACTTGGAGCCTGTCTCGGAATTGATCGCCGACACGCGGCGTCCCAATTCCTTCATGAGATGTTTGCGGTTGTACGTGCCGGTCAAGTCATCGTGCGTGGCATCATACTCAAGACGCCGGTTAGTTTTCTTCAAACGCAGCTGCGCACTCTGCAGCTCTGCGGTTCTTTTCTGTACCAAGCTTTCCAGTTCTCGTTTGTGCGTATCAGCTTGGGCTAGTCTGAGTTCGGTTTCGCCCTTCAAATCTTTGTACGCCTGTTCAAGCTCCATCGAAGCCGCTTCAACGGACTGTTTAAGGAGTCTGCGATTTACTGCGTGCTCGTTGATCATTTGATCAACCGCTTGGACAAAGTGATTCCAGTTTTCGGGATTTGGTACTTTATCGACGGCGACACCCTCGCGGCGGAGAAGTCGCTTGAGCATGCGGCTGAGTTCGTGCCCAGCGTTGTCAGAAATATGATTGTTAGACATGTGTATTTTCTAGTACTCGCGGATCAGACCCAACGTGATCGTGGTGTTATGAACTTGAGGTGGCCCGGACGAGCTTGTTGAGATCTCCCCCATAGCGAACATTCCAACATGTGGGATGCCGGTCCCAAGTCCTTCGTGAGCCAACGCCGCTTCCTCGTTAGTCTTGGCAACCAAAACCGCTCGTCGTGCAGCACAACTCACACAAATGGCCAACGCATTACTTTTTGGAAGAATCGTTTTGCTTCGCATCCTCTCGACGGCTTCATCAACCCCATCGAGAATTTCGTCTGCCGTCGTCATCGCCACTTGAACGGTGACTCCTTCTGGGATATCTCCTGCCAGCTCAATAGCGCCAGTCGTTTCATCGACTTTGACGATTTCGCGAACCATCTGCATCTCAAGGTCGGGCAAACGAAGGGTCAGCGGATATCGCGCTGTGGCCGAAGTCAAACCAACCCCAACCACCTTGCCAACCTGCCGTTTAAAAACACTGTACGCCGGTTCGCCATCAAGTTCGAATAACGTCTTGCCCGAGGTACGCGTTGCTTTGTATTCCGAACCGACCAGTCGCCACCCTCCACCCGTCGCTCGTGCCAGTTCGACCGAAGTTCCGATAAAACCGACTGCACATGCATAGGCTGTCTTTACTTCGCCATCGCAAAGCACCCAAGTGCTATCCAAGGTGTGGGCGCCAGCCAACCCACCGGCGATCGTAACATCCGGCGGTAGGACTTCTTGCAAACCGCGTACAAGATCAGTTGCTTCGGTTGTGATTCCATCAGAGAAAATGAGGACGCCTCTCAAGTCTTCATCGGTCAGTTGTTCGCCCAGGTATTTTCCAGCGGACTGTGACTGTTCCAAAGTGCCGACCGGCGTGTGTGCGATACGGAGTTCTGTTTTTTCGAACTTGATAATCCCGACCGAGATCGCACCTTCGTGCAAATCGCCGTTAAGCGTTGATGCAGACGTGCTGCAACCAATGATTTTTGATTTTGGAAACTGGCTACGAATCTCGGCCAGCGGTTCGGGTAAATCGCAATATTCGTGAGAAGCGAACACGACGACCAAGGTGTTGTCCGAGTCCAAGTTGGGAAAGGGTTGCGACCAGCCTTTGACGAGGTCGTAGCTTATCGCACTTGTTGTCTGTTTTTCGGTGTCCAATCTCGACATGGATTTGGTTCCTGAGTTTCAGAGTATCGCTATTAGATAAGTTGAGGTAGCGTAGTGGAAAGGCGTTAGTCTGGTCATTTAGGAGGGGCTGCAGGTAGATGGGGGGGGCTTAACAAAACCTGCATGTATCTAGCCAATAAACGACCTTTGAAAGGTAGGTCACACATGAGAGTTTGACGCAGAAAACACATGGATTTGTTCAAAGGATTACCACATGGAGGCAAATGGTTTCGACCGTTTGAAATGTTTTGCAAATCAGGTTCAGTCAGCAAGACCAAACTTACTGGCTCAAATTGAATTACCATTAATTTGGTGTTTCGAAGGCGTTAGTATTTCAGTTTGCTGGATCGTTGCTGACGACCCATCCGATAAAGCAACGTTTGTTCTGAATCATTTTTGTTGATTGGCTTCTGAGTTTATTTTCGAAGACGAGATCTCATATTTGAGGTTTCTCAATCATCGCTGAGTTCAACGAGAGCGGCAGTGACGAGACGCACGCAGGACGGTTCTAGGCAACGGTTTTGGGCAACGGTTTTGTCTGATCTGGCTGGTGAAGACTAAACCGCATTCTCGCACCCCTTGGTTGACGCCGGGGAGAGTTTGACCAGTGAGATCGCCATAAAATCATCGCACTGTCGACGATCGATAATTGCGGTCAAAGGTTTATCGAATAGGCTAGGTGGGACTGAGTCCCGCACAACGGGATGATGAATCAAACTTGGCCCGGTCAATGGCAGGCGGTGCCTCGCAAAGTAGGGCTCGCCGCGGAAAGGTGAGTGATGCATTGGCGGGGCGATTTGGCGATTGTTATCTGGGGGGGCGATTTGTCGGTTAGCCGCGGACTTTACTGGTTTTTGTTGTTTTGTTTACGAAGTGATAAGATGGCTGAGCATTTTGATGATCTTTCACTGCCGTCTGATTTTGACGGTACGGTACGACTGTTCCCGTTGCGGAATGTGGTTTCGTTCCCCGGCATTGTGCAAGCGTTCAATGTCTTTGAGCCTCGTTATCGAAAGATGATGGAGGACTGTTTGGAAAGCGATCGATTGATTGCGATGGCGACAGTGGATTTGCTCGGGGACCGGCTTCCCGATGGAGAGCCCGCGATCGAACCGGTTGTTTGCGTTGGACGAGTGCTCAGTTCTACGAAGCTGGACGATGGGAATTACAATCTGTTTTTGATCGGGGTGAAGCGAGCGGTGATTTTGACGGAACTGGACACCAGCCTTCCGTATCGTTTAGCAGAGGTCGAAGTTCAAGACGAAGATTTAAAAGAACGGTTTGGCGAGGGAGTTTCGCGGGAGTTGATTCTGTCAAAATTCAGCGACTTGTTGAATTTAATTCCTGGTGCAAACGATCAAGTGCTTGAGCAATTTAGCTCGAAAAGTTTGCCACTGTGTCGGTTGGTCGACATGGTTTGCTACGCTTCGAACATGGATCCAGAAGACCAGCATCGTATTTTGTCGACGGTGGATTTGAATCGCCGCGGTTCGTTGTTGTTGAGTTTGCTGGATGCTCGAATTCAGGAGGCTCAGCAAAAGAGTGATAGTGGTCCCCGGTTTCCACCGGAATTTAGCGTGAATTAACTTTAATGCGTCTCCCAATACTTAGCGACAAAGCAGTGAAATGCGTCGCTCAAAAAGTTTGTGTGATAACCTCTTGGAAAGAAGAACGATGGAATTATCAATCGAATACTGCATGATGTGAAATTACGAACCACGAGCCGTCAGTTTGGCGGATCAGTTGAAAGAAGCTTTTAAAGTCGAAGCGAAGATGATTTCGTCAAAAGGCGGTTGCTTTGAGGTCGTGGTTGACGGCAAATTGGTTTTCTCAAAGCTCAAAGAAGATCGTTTTCCTGAAAAAGATGAAGTCGTGGCTTTGATGAAAAAGAGTTAAGGATCGGTGGTTTGATTGAGGGCAATGCTTTAAACTTTTGGTTCACGAACAGGCTTAGTGCTGATCCCAACGCTTCGCGAAAAAGCAGAAGATGCGTCGCTTAAAAAGTTTGTTGGATAAGCTCTTAAAAGTTTTCACAAAGGAAGCACTCAACGATGACCGATGCCCCCAAGCCTTGGGCTCAGCCCATGTCGCCCGAACGATTTGAATTGATGCGAACCATCCTCGACGCGCCCAGCCCGATCGGGCTTGAGGCCGCGATGACGCGCGGGATTCTCGAACCGCACATGCGTTCTTTCATGCCGGACGACTGGGCGATTCACTCATTTAAAGGTAACGCCGGTATCGTGTTGGACACCATGCCCAACGCGAAAGATGCGTTCACTGTGATGGTGATCGGTCACGCCGATAAGATTCGAATGCAAGTTCGCAGTATCGGCGACGATGGAAAGATTTGGGTCAACAGCGATTCGATGTTGCCAACCACGTTGATCGGCCACAAGGTAAAGCTATTCAGTGAAGATCCGAGTGACTTGGGCAATTGGCGAGTTATCAAGGGCGGGACGATCGAGGCGATCGGCGCGATTCACTTTGCCGATCCTAAGCTTCGTAGCGGCGACAGTGGCATCAAAGGCAAAATGATGTACCTGGAGTTGCACATCCATGGGGAAAACAAAAAGAAACAAATCGAAGCACTTGGAATTCGACCTGGCGATCCGATCATTTACGATCGTCCGATTGAAAAAGGATTTGCGCCGGATACGTTCTCGGGGGCTTATTTAGACAATGGGCTTGGCTGTTTCGTGACCGCTGAAATTGCCCGATTGGTCGCTGATTCGGATGTCAAGAACGTTCGGTACTTGGCGGCGATGGCTTCGCACGAAGAGATCGGACGGTTCGGTAGTCGAGTGTTGGCGGAACAATTTCGCCCGGACGTATCGATCGCAGTCGATGTGGCTCACGATTTCACAGCCGCTCCGGGAATCGGTGATCGTCGTTACGAACCGATTGCGATGGGCGACGGGTACACGTTGACTCATGGAGCCGTGATGAGTGCTCAGCTGAACTCGATCATTACGCAAGTTTCTGGCGATCATGACATTCCGGTTCAGCACGAATTGGCCGGACGAGATTCGGGTACCGACGCGATGGCGGCTGTGTTGGCGGCGATTGATTCAGCGTCAGCGTCGATCGGTTTTCCGATTCGCAACATGCACACGATCTCTGAGTCTGGGCACACTGGCGATGTCGACGCGGCGATCCATGCGTTGTATCAAACGATATTGCACATGGATGCGATGAACGATGGCAAGGGCATCACCGCACAAGACCTGCGAGACGGTCACCCTCGTCTTGATCGGTCGGCTGTTCAATCGCACCTGCCGATGCCAGAGTTAGACTCTGATTCAGAGTCTAACTGAGCGATGGGTGGTAGCTGATTTGAGGTTGGCGGCGGACTGCATAAGTATCTAACGCTAGTCTGATGAGGTAACGGACCTTTCGTCTGAGGCGAGCACAACAAAACCTCGCTGCCGGCAGTTGCCAGC